>JAQURN010000114.1 GCA_028715585.1 Actinomycetota bacterium
TGGACGCGATGACAGGGCAGGATGCCGTGGGTGTCGCGGTTTCTTTTCTAGAGAGGCTTGATTTCACCGGAATTCTAATGACCAAGATGGATGGGGACGCGAGGGGAGGAGCTGCCCTCTCCATGAAAACCATGACAGGAAGACCGATAAAGCTTGTTTCGACAGGGGAAAAGATGGAAGACCTCGAGCCCTTCTATCCGGATCGTATAGCCTCTCGGATTCTGGGTATGGGGGATGTCGTAACGCTTGTCGAGAAGGCAGAGCAAACGATAACGGAGGAAAGGGCAAAGAAGCTCGAAGAAAAGTTCAGAAAGCAGCAATTTGACTTTGATGACTTTCTCGAAGAGATGCACCAGCTGGAGAAAATGGGAGGGATAATGAGGGTTCTGGAGATGGTGCCGGGGATGAGCAAACTAACCAGGGACTTGAGCCTAGATGTTGACGAGAAGAGAATGAAGAGAATAGAAGCCATTGTTCAATCGATGACGCGGGAGGAGAGGAAAAATCCGCAGATTTTGAACGCGAGTCGCAGGAGGCGAATTGCAAGCGGAAGTGGAACTTCAACCCAGGAGGTAAACCAGCTCGTTAGGCAATTTGCTCAGATGCAGAAAATCATGAAACAATTTTCCGGCAGAGGCTCTGGAATGAGAGGCATGAAAAGGTTATTCCCTTTTTGAACTTTTGCCTGTATAGTGTAAGACTACGCTGTTTTCGACTTGCCGGTATTACAAGGGAGGTTTTGTTTGGTTAAGATAAGGCTCCGAAGAACTGGGAAGAAAAAGCAACCAAGCTATCGAATAATAGTAGCGGACTCGAGAGCTCCCCGCGATGGCAGGTTCATAGAGACGATAGGATACTATGCGCCTTTGCGCGAACCTTCAGATATAATGATTGACAGGGAAAGAGCGTTTCATTGGCTTTCGATGGGGGCGCAACCGACAAAGCAGGTGTTGAACATTTTGAAAATCCAGGGAATCTGGGATGAGTTCCAGTCGCAGAAAAAGAAAGTCGCGAAAGAGGAAACCAACTAAGGGCATCCAGTAGTTATTGATTCTATTATGGAGGCGGTGCATGATGAAGGACCTTCTCGAGTACTTGGCAAAATCGCTTGTTGACAATCCTGAAGATGTCCACATTGAGACTATTGAAGGCGAGCGCGCTGTCATACTTCAGTTGAAGGTGAACTCTGCTGACATCGGCAAGGTGATTGGCAAGCAGGGCAGAATCGCCCAGGCTATACGCACCATCATCAAAGCGGTGGCTACAAAGCAGGGAAAGAACGCGGTTGTAGAAATACTGGATTGAGCGGCGGCACTTCTACTTCAAGAAAACTTGTGATTGTCGGGAAGGTGCTAAAGCCCCACGGAGTTGGTGGGGCTCTTCTCGTCCATGTCGAAAGCGATGCCCCCCAGAGATTCGAGCCAGGAAGCGAGCTCGTAGTGGGAGATGCTTCAGGGGAGGCGCGGAAAGAGTTAGTGGTGGAGAGGGCTTCCCCTTACAAGGGGCGTTTTCTCGTTAGGTTTAGAGGCATCGATGGGAGGAAATTGGCGGAGGAGCTGGCGGGTAAATTTTTGATGGCATACAGTGACACTTCGCCTGAACTTCCAGAGGGGAATTACTGGGCTTTTCAGCTTGTTGGGTTGAGGTTTTTGGATGAGGAAAGAGGAGAAGTGGGCGTGGTGGAGGACGTGATAAAAGGTTCCCAGCAGGATTTAATCCTTGTCCGCCTTCCAGATGGTTCGGAGGCTATGATTCCCATGGTGAGAGAGTTTATAAAGAAAATCGATCTCAAAAACCAGCTGATGGTAGGCAAACTGATCGAGGGAATGGTGTCTCCAAAGTGAAAGCCCATATCTTTTGCGTTCTCCCTTCTGTCCTCTCTTCACCTCTCGAGACTGGAATGATTGGGAGGGCGAGGGAGTTAGACGCTCTCGAGGTCATGGTGCATGACCTGCACGAATTGAGTCCCGACTCCCATCACAAGATTGACGACTCTCCTTATGGGGGAGGACCCGGAATGGTACTCAGGGTGGATGTCGTAGCCCACGCTTTTGAAAAAGTTTTCGAGGTTGAAGCCCATAAGGTAAAAGAGCATTTGCCCGTCGTGCTCTTTACTCCACAAGGAGAAGAATTCAACCAGAAGATGGCTCGCTTCCTGGCTTCGCAGGAGACGATAGCTTTTCTTTGCGGCAGGTACGAGGGTGTTGACGAGCGCATAAGAGAACACATCGCTAGCTATGAAGTCTCGCTTGGGGATTTTGTCATCGCCGGGGGAGAAATAGCAGCCGCGGTTGTGCTGGAGGCTGTGGTGCGATTATTGCCAGGAGTCGTTGGAAATAAGGAATCGCTGGTGGAAGAGTCCTTTACTGATGGCCTTCTTGAGTATCCTCAATATACTCGACCGGCCTCTTTTAAGGGTTGGAAGGTTCCCGAGGTGCTTCTTCGTGGAAACCACGCGGAAATCGAGAGGTGGCGACGGGAAGAGTCGCTAAAACGTACCCGCCAGAGAAGGCCTGATTTATTTTCGCGCCGTGAGTGCGACTGAAAAATCTGATTGTATCTGCTATAGTTTACTGGTTTGAAAGGAAGCCACCATGAACGAGATAGAGCTGATAGAAAAAAACCAGGTAAGGGATGACATTCCTGACTTCTCCCCTGGGGACACGGTCAAAGTCGTTATCGAGGTAAGAGAGACTGTTGGAAGTGGCCAGAAGAAAACCGAGAGAACGCGGACGCAAGCTTTCCAAGGAACTGTAATCAAGCGCCAAGGCAGCGGAGCCAGGGAGACCTTCACAGTAAGGAAAGTTTCCTTTGGTGTTGGGGTCGAGCGAACGTTTCCATTGAATTCACCAATAATAAAGAGCGTGGAGGTGATTTCCAGGGGAGACGCAAGAAGGGCAAAGCTTTACTACTTGAGAGAGAGGGTTGGAAAATCTGCCAAGGTGCGAAGGAAGAAAGCAGAATCAAAGCGTTCTACTTAGTGCACCGTTCTATAGATAACATGGCATTTCTCAGTTCGCTGCCCTCTACCTATGGGATGGCACGCTATGAATCCTGAAGGGAACAAAGATGGATCCAGCAAAGAGGCTCCAGCAGCGAAGTCAGAAGCAGAGAGGTTAGCAAGCGCGGAGGATTCCCCTCCTAGAACTTTCAAGAGAAGACTGCTTGATGCCTTGATTACGCTCCTTATTGCCTTTCTGATTGCTGTTCTCGTCCAGTCATTTCTTGTCAGTGGCTTTATCATCCCCTCCTCCTCGATGAGTCCGACGTTACAGGTTGGCGATAGGGTTTTGGCGGAGAAGTTGAGTTACTACTGGCGCTCCCCCAGAAGGGGCGACATCATAATATTTCGCTACCCTCCCGAAAGTGAAGATTCCCTTGAGACCTCCAACCCCCTTTACCGCCCATTTGAGAGGATTGGGGAGACCCTGCACTTGGCGCATAAAAGCTCGATTGCTTACGTAAAAAGGGTTGTAGCTGTCGAGGGGGAAACAGTAGAGTTGAGGGACGGAAATTTATACGTGGATAACGTAAAAAGGGAAGAAAGCTACGCCGTGAGGGACAATGATAATTATGGTCCTCTCAAAGTGGGGAAGGGAGAGCTTTTTTGCCTTGGTGATAACAGGTCAAATTCCAGAGACAGCCGGGTTTGGGGAATGGTAAACGTGAGAAGTGTTATTGGGAGGGTCTTCTTGATATGGTGGCCTACAAGCCGCATTCAAAAGCCAGCATAAGTTGGAGCGAGTTCCGCGGCGCTAGAGGCGAAATTCACGCCATGAGTCCAAAAGAGATAGAAGCGCTTCTTGAAACTGGACCTGTTACCGATGAGATAATTTCCGTTTTTCTCGACGATCCGAGGAGCAGCGTGAGAAATCTCGCCTACCTATGTTTGCGAAAGGGTAAGAGTCTACGTGAGAATGAGGAATTTTTCAGGAAGGGCAACCTGAATCTTCTGGCGGGGGTCGATGAGGCTGGGAGGGGTGCTCTTGCCGGTCCTATTTGTGCCGCGGCAGTGGTATTCAAGCCTGACACAGAGATAGAAGGCATCAATGATTCGAAGGCGCTGACGCCGAAGGTGCGTGAAGAGTTGTACGATGAGATAGTCAGCAAGGCCGAAGGGGTCTCTGTAGTTTTTATCGATGCGGGGTTGATAGATAGATGGGGTATACAGATGTCGAACTTGAAAGCATTTAGAGATGCTCTTGGAGGCTTGAGTTCACGTTGCGAGGGGGCGATATGCGACCATTTTGTGCCCCCAGGATGTCCCTTCCCGACCTTTGGTATCCCCAAGGCAGACTGTACTTTCCAGTGCGTAGCTGCCGCTAGCATTGTTGCCAAAGTTGAGAGAGACAGGGTCATGCGGGGGCTAGATAGGGGGTTCAAAGGATACAACTTTGCCCGAAACAAAGGCTATGCAACCAGAGAACACTTAGAAGCCCTTGCGCAGCTGGGTCCCTCGGGGGTCCACAGGCTTACATTCTCCCCCCTCAGGCAAAAGTGGGAGGGAAGTCTTTTGGCGTGTGATGGCAAAGCTTGAGGGGAGAAAAGCTTTTGGGATACATTCCGAGAAGCTCGCCTGCGATTTTCTGGAAGCCTCGGGATTCGAGATAGAAGAGCGAAA
>JAQURN010000115.1 GCA_028715585.1 Actinomycetota bacterium
AAAGCGAAACCTCAACTGGCGTGGTGAATGACGTAGAGGCATTTGGAAAGATAGTCGGCGACACAGACGCCCTTTTTTTCGTTGACGCCATAAGCGGGCTTGGCGCCGTCGAATTCAAGACTGATGCCTGGAATGTCGATCTTGCCATCAGTGGCTCTCAGAAGGCTTTCATGACGCCACCTGGGCTTTCCTTTGTGGCGGTGAGCGAAAAAGCTTGGCGTGCTTGCGAGAGAGCGAACCTTCCCAGATATTATTTCAGCTTCCAGGAGGCAAGAAAGGCGCAGTCTAAAACGCCTCCTCAAACCCCTTATACTCCCGCTATCACGCTCATCCAAGGGCTTTCCACTGCCTTAGAGATGATAAGGGATGAAGGTTTGGATAACGTATTCGCCAGGCATGAGAAACTTACGCGCGCGACACAGGCGGCGGTGGAAGCATTAGGTCTCGAGTTTTTCGCGAGAGATAGGTCGCGTGCTTTTGTAACTACCTCCGTGTATTCGCCAAAGGGTATAGATTCGGGAGATTTGGTACGCTTGCTCAGGAACGAATATGGGGTTTTCATAGCTGGAGGACAAGCGAAACTCAAGGGAAAGATTTTCAGGCTTGGACATGTGGGTTATTTTGACCAATTCGACATCGTTACGCAGATTTCAGCGCTCGAAATGGGGCTTTTGAGGATGGGCTACCGCCTCGAACCTGGAAGAGGCGTATCGGCGGCGTTGAAAGTACTATCTGAATGAGAGATTGAGGAGACGGAAGTTGGCTGAAGAATTTCGTCCGAGAGTTTTGGTAGCGGAGAAAATCGCGCCCGAGGGGCTCGAGATGCTGTCTCGGCAATTCGAGGTAGAGGCGCACGACAAGCTTTCCAGAGAAGAACTTCTCGAGAAGATAGGCGACTTCGATGCCCTGATCGTGAGGAGCGGAACTAGGGTTGACAGGGAGGTCTTGGAGAAGGCGAACAGGCTCAAGATAATAGGGCGAGCGGGGATAGGCGTTGACAACATCGATGTTGAATTTGCGACGAAGCGGGGGGTGTTGGTCGTCAATGTCCCCGAAAGCAACACCATTTCCGCCGCTGAGCATACCATGGCATTGCTTCTCGCCTGTGCGAGAAACATTCCGGCTGCTTGCGCGTCTTTGGAAAGTGGGGAGTGGAAACGGTCAGCTTACCAGGGAATTGAGCTCTACGGGAAGACATTGGGAATCATTGGCTTGGGGAGAATAGGGGCTCTGGTTGCCGAGAGGGCAAAAGCTTTTGGCATGAAAGTGATTGCACATGACCCCTTTGTTTCCGAGCAAAGAGGGAAACAGATGGGAGTGGAGTTAATTCGCGATTTGGATGAGCTCCTAAAGAGGTCGGATTTTATAACCCTCCATGTTCCTCACACGCAAGACACCTATCACATGATTGGAGAAAAACAGTTCGAGGTGATGAAGGACAACGCGATAATCATCAATGTCTCCAGGGGTGGGGTGATAGAGGAGGGTGCCCTCGCCGACGCGATAAAAAGAGGGAAAATCAAAGGGGCAGCGATTGATGTTTTCGAGTCAGAACCTCCCAGCAAGAGCGAGCTTCTTTCGATACCCGAGGTCATAGAAACCCCTCATCTTGGCGCGAGCACTGCCGAGGCGCAATACAAGGCGGGGATTGCGATTGCCGAGCAGATTATCGCGGGGCTCACGGGGGATTTCGTGAGCGGCGTGGTAAACGTAACTATGCCGCAGAGGGAAGTGGTGGAGGTTTTGAAGCCATTTCTGCCTCTCGTGGAGAAGCTCGGAAGGCTTCTTAACCAACTCATCCAAAGCACCGTTAGCGAGGTTCAAATTGAGGTAGTTGGGGAGATAAGCGAATACGATACATCCCTTCTGACCGCGGTTTTGCTTAAAGGGTTTCTGGAGGGTATTTCCACGGAGCCGGTTTCTTATATAAACGCACGCATCATTGCCACAGAAAGAGGGATTAAAGTGAAAGAGACCAAAACCTCCCAGTCCCGAGACTATTTGAATCTTATCGTTGCCACTGCCTTGAACAGGGAAAAGAGGATAAGCGCTGGAGCTACCCTTGTAGAGAGAAACCAAGAATTGTTCGTGGACGTGCTGGATTTTCAGATAACCATTCCTCCGAGCAAATACATGGGTTTCGTCACGTATGAGGATAAGCCTGGCATGATAGGGAGAGTCGGAACAATCCTGGGCGAGCACGGCGTGAACATTGCCAGCCTCGAGGTTGGCAGAAAGAGAATGAGGGGGCTTGCCGCCATGGGGCTGAGCCTCGACAATCCAGTCGAGCCAGAGGTAGTGGAGAGGCTCAAAAGCGAGAAGGGAATCAAAGAAGTTGCGTTTCCGGTTTTCTAGGAGGAAGACTTGGCTGATTACGTCTATATTTTCGATACCACCTTGCGAGATGGGGAGCAGTCACCGGGGATTAGTCTTGGGGTGAGGGAGAAGCTAGAGATAGCGGAGCAATTAAGGAAGCTCGGGGTTGACGTCATCGAAGCGGGCTTTCCCGCGGCAAGCGAAGGGGATTTCGAGGCGGTCAGGGAGATTGCCAGAAAGATAGACGGTCCCGTGATTTGTGGACTGGCAAGGGCTGTTCCCCCAGACATCGAAAGAGCTTGGGAGGCGTTGAAGGAGGCGTCGAAACCGAGAATCCATGTTTTCTTGAGCACTTCCGACATACACCTTGCCCGCCAGCTTGGCAAGAGCCACGAGCAAGCGCTGGAAATGGTAAGAGATTCTGTTCGGTTTGCGCGAGGGCTTTGTCAAGATGTGGAGTTTTCCCCGATGGACGCTACCAGGACCGACCCAGAATTTCTCTACCAAGTAGTCGAGACCGCTGTGAGGGAAGGAGCTGGGGTAATCAACATTCCCGATACCGTTGGTTATGCCATACCGGAGGAATTTGCCGAGCTTATAAGAGGAGTTTTGAAGAATGTGAGTGGGATAGAAAAAGTGGTCTTGAGCGTCCACTGCCATAACGACTTGGGGCTTGCGGTGGCTAATTCCCTTGTTGCCCTTGAGGCTGGCGCGAGGCAAGTTGAGTGTGCCATAAATGGCTTGGGGGAACGAGCTGGCAACGCGAGTCTGGAAGAGATAGTGATGGCGATAAAGGTCCGAAGAGACAGGCTTGGCTTGGAGACAGGCATTAATACGAAAGAAATTGCCAGAACCAGTCGGTTGGTGTCGCTTCTCACCGGATATCCTGTTCAGCCGAACAAGGCAATCGTTGGGCGAAATGCGTTTGCGCACGAATCAGGAATCCACCAGGACGGCGTTCTCAAGGACAGGGCTACGTATGAAATAATGGATGCCTCCACCGTAGGGCAGATAGAAAGCGAGATAGTCCTTGGAAAACATTCCGGGCGGCATGCCTTGAGGGAGCAACTCGAGCGCCTTGGCTACTACCTGGACGATAAAGAGCTAGACCAGGCTTTCAGGAAATTCAAAGAGATTGCCGACAAGAAGAAGGAAATCACACCCAAGGATATCGAGGCTATCGCGCTCGAATATCTGAGGACTGCTGGACAGGAATGGCAGCTTGCCGGCTACGAAGTTCACAGTGGGGGAAAGGAAGCCCCTCCCAGCGCGACTATTACCCTTGAGAGGGGCGATGAGAGGATAACCGAGAGGGCTATTGGCGATGGGATGGTGGATGCTGCCTGTAAAGCAATCCGTTCCGCCCTTGGGATAGAGGCAAATCTCGTATATTTCACAGTGGAGTCCATAACAGGTGGGTTGGATGCCCTTGGTGATGTGACCATTCAGCTGGAGGTTGGAAACAGGAGGGTTACAGGGAGGGGTGTTGCCACTGACATCATCGAGGCAAGCGCGAGGGCTTACTTAAATGCCTTAAACAAGGTGGTGAGGGGAGGGTATCCTACCGACCGCGGCATGGAAGCGAGAGGCGAAGGATGAGTCTCACCAGGAAAATTATCGCTGCTCATGCTGGTGTCGCGTCGGCAGAGCCTGGAGAATTTGTAGAGGTTCCTGTTGACCTAGTGCTCGCTAATGACGTAACCGCGCCCCTTGCGATAAAGCAGTTCGATAGACTCGGGAAAAAAGAAGTTTTCAACCGGGAACGTATTGCTCTCGTTCTCGACCACTTTACCCCCAACCGCGACATCTCCTCCGCTGAGCAGTGTAAACTGGTCAGGGATTTTGCCAGAAGTCGTGGAATTCACCATTTCTATGAGGGTGGAAATGGTGGAATCGAGCACGTAATTCTGCCGGAAAAAGGGTTAATAAGACCCATGGACTTAATCATCGGTGCCGATAGTCACACTTGCACCTATGGTGCCCTAGGGGCTTTTGCCACAGGGGTGGGCTCTACCGACGTTGGTGCCGCGATGTCAACCGGAAAAGTATGGCTGAGAGTGCCGGAAGCTGTTCTGGTAAAGATAAGAGGGAAGTTTCGCAAGTGGGTTTGTGGGAAGGATTTGGTTCTCTATCTCATAGGTGAGATAGGCGTTGATGGCGCTACCTACAAAGCGCTCGAGTTCGCGGGTGACGGGCTTTCTTCCCTGACGATAGAAAATCGGCTGACTGTGGCAAACATGGTAGTGGAAGCAGGAGCAAAGAATGGAATTTTTCCGATAGATAGATTTTGCAGGA
>JAQURN010000116.1 GCA_028715585.1 Actinomycetota bacterium
TCGTGGTTCAGGCCAGGGATGGTTACTCCACGACATTGAGTCCCTCCCAGGTGAATAAAACCTATCCTGGTGGCTTGAAAATAATCATCGCGTATTCCAAGGGCGGCAAGCCTCTCGCTGGTGAAGAAGGTCCTCTGCGCCTGATTGTCCCCCAAGAAAGCCCTGGAAGAAGAGAAGAGGGCGGACACGCAAATACTCCCTTTTGTGGGAGGATGATATATGCTGTGGAAGTTCAGCCTCTCCCTTCAGGCGTCTCTCCACCTGCCGTGTCTGCCGTCCCCAACGGCTCGCTCGCAATCTATGGCGCGGTTTCAACTCCCCAACCGCAGGCTCCTACAGTAGGTAATCCCCAGGCTCAAAGCGCGCCGGCTCCACTGACAGCTCCTCCCCCCGCAAGCCAGACCCCAGCAGGGACGCCACCAGCAGTGGCGGCTGCCCTTTCCCTGAAGCCTGAATCTATTTGCCTTTATCTAGCCACATGGGTGGCTATCTCCCCATTGGTGCGGCAAATGCCAAAGAAGGTAGCTGATTTATTCGTAATCGCGTTTTGGTCGGTGGTTCGATGAAAAAGACAATAATAGCAAAAACCATTCCTATCCTATGTCTAATTTTATGCCTACTTCTCGCACCCGGCTGCGGTAAGGACACCAAAAAAGATCTCCTCCTCGAGAGCGAAAAAAAACTCGAGGGGATGTATGAAGCCTGTCAGGAAATCAAAATCATCGATGCCTCTAGTGGAGAAAGAAAAATCCAATTCGAGGAGGTAAAGAAGCTTCCTCGTGTAGAGGTAAACGCGGTTCTGAAGAGGTCTAACGGCATGACGAAGCAGGGGCGCTGGGCAGGACCAACACTTGCGTCAGTTCTCTCCCATTGCGAGGTTAAAAACCAGTTCAATGAAATTCGCATCGAGGCGTGGGATGGTTATGTCGCAAGAGTGCCAGCGGACATTGCCATGAGAGCGGACACAATCCTTGCCTATGAGGAAAATGGGAAACCTCTCCCAAGGGAGGTCGGCCCCCTCAGGCTGGTTGTAGCAAGCCAGGACGGTTTCTACTGGATTCACAGGATAACAAAGATGGAAACGGCCAATTGAGGAGCACGCTCCCCATTCCCAAGCAACATCACGGATATAGCGTAGATAAATTGAAATCCCGGAGTAGGCGAGTCCACTTGTGGGGCGGTGCGCTGACGCTTCTCCTTTTAGTCGCCTGGGTTTTCTTAGGGTGCGGTTGTGGAGGAAGTAGCGAGGAGAAAATAAGCGAGATTACTCTGGCGACGACCACCAGCGCGGAAGACTCTGGCATCCTCGACGAGTTCGTCAAAAGATTTGAGAAGGAATACCCATATAGAGTGAAGGCAGTCGCGGTTGGAAGCGGCGCCGCTCTCTTCATGGGAAGAAACGGGGATGCCGATGTCCTCCTCACGCATGAGCCAAAAGCGGAGAAGGAGTTCATGGAGGCAGGATACGGCGAGAGCATCACAAAGATAATGCACAACGATTTCATAATAGTGGGACAGAGGAAAGACCCAGCAAAGATCCGCGGCCTGACCGACGCCATCGAGGCAGCCAGAAGAATCGTAAGCTCGGGAAGTGTTTTCGTGTCCAGGGGAGACGCCTCTGGGACGAACGCGATGGAGCTTTCCATATGGGAAATGGCGGGAGTAAGACCGCAGGGTGAAAACTATGTCGAGACCGGTCAGGGCATGGGTGAGACGATTCGAATCGCAAACGAAATGGGCGCCTATACGCTTACCGACAGGGCAACTTTCATCGTCTTGGAGGAATCCTTGAGCCTGAAGATAATGGTCGAAGGCGACAAGAGGCTTTTGAATCAGTATTCACTGATTATACCCAACCCCAAGTTACACCCCAAGGTGAACTACAAAGGGGCGAAGGCGTTTCTTGAATTCTTATCGAAGCCCGAGACAAAGCGCTTCATCGGGAATTACGGCGTGGACCGCTACCACAAGCAGCTTTTTTATCCTGACTGAGCGGATTTCCCGCCGGCGGGAACGAGAGCCGCTTTCAGCAAACTCGCCATCTTCATTCCCGCCAACGGGAACCAACCTACATCGCGCTACCAGCAGGGGTAACCGAAGGAACAGCTTCCGTCAGCCCGACTCCCCCAGTATGTAGCCCTCTCAACCACAACAGGGACCGTGGAGACAGCCTGGCAGGAGACATCGTAGGTTTCTCCTACGTCAAGCACCTCGCTGATTGTCACGCGGCTCCCTGCGGGGACGATGAAAGGCACTCTCTCGACCACTTTGTCCCCGGTGAGGTAGGTCAAATATACCATCGCGTCCACCGACTTCGGGTTCTGAACTAGTACCCAGGTCTCGAATCCGCCAGCAGTAGAGCCCTCGGCAAGGAAAGAACGAAGCTTGGGGCTATCCTGCCCTTTCTCCACGTGCCCTCCGTCCCTCTCGTTCCAGTACATCGCCCTCTCGGCTACCACTGGGATATCGCCTACCACCTTAGTTGAGACCTCCCAGTTGTCGGGCAGAGTGTCGGCTACGTTGAAAGTCTTCCTGGAATGCGCAGGCATGGAGACGACTGGCCCCTTCTTTTCGCCTTCTTTGTCCATGTAGGTGAGCGTAACATTCGCCGCCTTGTCGTTGGGGTTCTGGACCAGTATCCAGGTCTCGAATCCACCGCCAGTAGAGCCCTCGGCAAGATACCATTCAGTCTGGGGGTTGTTTACGCCCGAGGCTGCACTTCCCCCATTCCTCTCGTTCCAGTACATCGCCCTCTCAACAACCAGGGAGTCGCCGTGGTTTCCCGTAACCTTCGCGGACACGTTCTTGCCATCCCCAACCACATCATTCACGAGAATAGTCTTTCGCGAACGGGGGGCGAGCGTCGCCTGTTGTGGTACTGGATTTTCTCCCTCAATCATGTACTCAATTTCCACCTTCGTTTCCCAGCTGTTGGGATTGGCTATGCATATCCACTCCTCGAATCCGCCACCGGTATAACCTTCTGCCAAGTACCACTCGCTTGGCACATTGGCTGGGTCTATATTTCCACAGACGATGATTCGGTCAGCAGGAATTTTCCCAACGGCCCCTTCATCTTCGGACAAGGCATCATCAGTTGGATTTACCTGTAGCAGCCTAACATTCTTTATCCACTTGCTCTTGTTCACGTGGTCTTTATCAGCCTGCGGCAAAATGAACTCAATCGGCCCATCTCCATCCGGCTCCGGCTCGAGCTGCTCGCCATCCTCTTCCCATGCAAGCAAAGTGGACAATCCACCGGGATAAGGACCGTTGACATCTTCCATACTCATTGCCTTCGAGAACCCATCGCTTGCGCAAACGGCAACTTCGGTTGCGCCCTCACGCAAGCCAACCACCTTCTCCAAAAAATAAGGCAGGGGAATCCCAGAAAACTTGGTGTCCCCCTCCGTTCCCATTTTGTTCATCCAATGGTATGTGCCCGAAACCGCCTTGATGGATTTGAGCTCGTTCACCGTGAAAGAACGCCTGTTGAGGATGTTCCCGTAGATTACAATCTCGCCCGCGGGGATGGCTTCCGCGTTTACCGAAGGAACTCCTGGGGAGGTAGGCTGAACTTCGATTGCCCGAATTGTTCTCACGGATTTGTTCCAGTTGGGAGTCCCCTCCGGGTGCTTTCCAACCTTTTCCTGTGGAATAACTAGCCTAAATGGTCCCTCTTCGTCTGAAAGTTCGGTACGCGGTCCGCCTGTTTTGTTTTCCTCGCCTTTCTGCCAGGCAAGGATTGCCTCGAGTCCCTGCGAATTTTTCTCCCTGATCTCAGAGAGCTTGAGCGTAACGGAATAATTATCAGCGGCTATCAGCTTTACTGCAGTGGTGTCATCCTTAAGTCCCACTTCGACATCGAGGAGGTAGGAAAGGCTGACCCCATACCACTCCTGGGTGAAGTAAGTATAAGGCTCCTGAGCCTTCAGGCACGTATAGTTTCCGCCTACAACCGGCATTCCTTTCAGCTTGTGATTATAGAAGGTGCGGTAATTGGGCGTGGCGCCCGTTGCGGCGTCAATATGGGTGCCCTCCTCGGCAACGGCTCTTGGCGCGCCCAATGGGGGAGCGAAGGCAACCGACGCAAGAAGGCAACAAAGTACCCCCAGAACCAAGACAACCGATTTTTCAAAAGACCTATCTCGCATCCTTCCTCCTTTCCGGTGGAATACCATTTCCGCCTCTTTTAGAACACAAAAAAGCCATCCTTCCGCGCAGGAAAGAACGGCATTAAAAAATGCGCCAACCACGGGCGCACTTGTAAGGTTCTGCTCCAGGCTTTCCTTTCCAAGCGCGGGAGGCAAACCCGTTTCCAGGTTTACCCTCTCGGCAGACAACCTTGGCTTCGCTTTAGGTTGAACTGCTCGGAAAACCGACCTTGGTAAGTCTATAAACCCCCAAAGTTGATGTCAAGCGCATGTGCTGGTTCACTACATAGTGGACACATGCTCCTTATGCTTACTTGAAGCATACCATGACTTGAAAAACTCATTTGGAGTTAGATAACCAAGAGACTGGTGAGGGCGAATATCGTTATAGGTCT
>JAQURN010000117.1 GCA_028715585.1 Actinomycetota bacterium
GGGATTTGACCTCAACACCTCCCTTCCCGGTGTAGGTGGTATATATTCTTTCTTCCCCTCGTGGATAATCAAACTCCTTCTCGGTCGTTTTCACGATTACTGGATCTGCGGTAGCCTCGCCGAAATAGACCTCTGGTTTTTTCACCTGGATATTGGTGGTGCTCCTTGGGGGAATGTCTTCCACTATAAAGTTGGGATTTCCCTCGGGACCGATGTCGCTGCTGGGCGCCAGGCACACGCCGTAGCCGTGAGTGTAAACCAACCTCTTGTTCACCCAGGTTTGCGCCGGCTGAGGAAGGTTGGAGGAGTTTATTTCCCTCGCGGAAATCAAAGCTTGGCGGTAAGTCCCATTTATGTCGTAGCGGTCAACATCCACATCGTTGAAAACATAATACTGTCTTATGGCTTGAAGCTGTTCGCAGGCGGTAAGCATGGGTTCTGGTCCCCATAGTCTTATGCTCCTAATGGTCGCCTGGTTTGCTTCGATATCCTTAGCGTCAAGGTTGGACTCCGCCGCATAGGGGGAAGATTCAATTGTGTCGAGTTTGTACGCCTCACGAGTAAGATCGATGTTGTGTCGCAGGTATTTCGATTCGAGTTTTCTTTCGTTTGGCTTCACGCGATAGGTTTGGATGATGAGAGGATAAAGGGTTCCACCAATAATCGACACCCCAACCAACACTCCAACCGCTATAACAGGAAGCTTCCACCCCTTGTAGCGGATATTCGTGATAGCTATCGCGGCGCAAAGAATGGACAATATGGTGAGTATCCAAAGAACCGGCAGCCTCGCGCTAGCATCGGTATAACCAGCGCCCCACACCACGCCATCCTTCGTGAAAAGCAACTCGTACATGTTCAGCCGGTAGGAAATCGCCTTGACGATGAAGATGAGTCCCAAAAGAACGCTCAAGTGAGCCTTCACGTTGGGGGCAAGCATGCCCGGCTCCCTCTTCATCTTTATTCCCCCATCAAGAAGATAAACTATGACGGTCACAACAAAGACGAATATGAGCGAGGAAATGAGCCAATCTATAAGTTCCCTAAAGAAAGGAAAGGAAAAGAGGTAAAAGCCAATATCCTTGTGAAAGATAGGGTCTGTTTTGCCAAAAGCGCTGTGATTGAAAAACTTGAGCACGGTCTCCCACCTTCCACCCCATCCAAGCCCAGAAACGAAGGCTGCGACAATGGAAAAGATGAGAAGCCCTCTAGACCACCATTTGCTTGCCCCCCGGATGAATCCCTCTAGAGGAGACCCCTCGATTGCTATTTTTTGCGCGGGGGGAAGTTTTCTCGCAAGCCGGATGTTCCCGTAAAGAAGAATGAAAAAGATAGCGCCGAAAGCAAACACCAGGATAACCTGGGAAGAAAGCATCTTCCAAAATAAACTCTGGAACTCGATGTGGTTATACCAGAGAGCGTCGGTATAGATGCTGGCAAGCGGGGAAACGACAAGAATGAAAAAGAGGATAACCAGGACTATTATCAGAATTGTGAGTCTGCCCCTCGTCATCTTCGGCTTGCTTGGCTTTTTGGAATTGGAAGTCCGGAAGAAATCAGGCTTTATTACTCTTCCCTCTCTTTCGGGACCCCAGGGACCAAAACTCACTGCTAACAATGCCTCCTTTGGGATGCGCCCGTGGAAGATAGCTTCCTATATTCTTCGACCAGCTTGGGGAGGACCTCTCCCGCCTTCCCCCTCAATACTACATCCGCGATATGGTCATATGCCGTCTTCACAACATTCACAAAGATGAGTTTTCCGCCTTTTCTGTGCGCGAGAATGGGGAGAGACGCAGCAGGAAACACCTCGAGCCCACACCCAACCACCAACATCAAATCGCAGGTCTGGGCGAGCTCAGAGGCTTTCTTTAATACGTGGGGTGGGAGAGGTTCTCCAAAAAGGACAACGTCGGGCTTTATAGGGCTACCGCAAGATCCGCATCGGGGGATGCTACCCTTTCGCGTGAATTCTTCCAGCTCCTCAAACCCACATTTTTCTCCGCATCTAACGCACTTGCCGGAACGAAAAGTTCCGTGAAGCTCGAGGACGACCCCGCTTCCCGCTTTCTGGTGCAGGTTATCGATGTTCTGGGTTATCACCGCCTCACACTTCCCCAGCTTCTCCAGCTCCACGAGCATGAGATGAGCAAGGTTGGGCTCAGCGGTCTCGAGAAGTGGATGGAGGTCCCTCGCCAAACTCCAGAATTTCGAGGGGTCGTTCACGAAGGACTCCAGAGTCGCATAGATGGTCGGGTCGTACCTGGTCCAGATCCCACCTGGAGAGCGGAAATCAGGAATCCCAGATTCCACTGAAATCCCCGCGCCGGTGAGGGCAACGACTTTCTTAGAATCCATTAGGATTCTTGCCCCAGCTTCTATTTCCTCTTGTGAGTTTTCCATTTGGGCATACCCTTCATGACAAACAACAGAATAGTAATCAAAAAAACAGTAAACCCGACCCCAGTCTACCAGAACCAATTTCCGAGGCGCAAAACATTCCTACTTCACGCCACCGAGTTCAGGATAGAGGGGAAACTGGGAAAGGAACTCCTCCGCCTCTTCCTTTACTTCTCTCGAGACCTGCTCATCCCCAAGATTGTGAAGTACCCTTGAGATGAGTCCTCCTAGGACTTCCATGTGTTCTTCCCTCATTCCGCGGGTGGTAACAGCGGGAGTGCCAATCCTTATGCCGCCGGCAATGGTGGGGGGCGTGCTATCAAAAGGCACGTTGTTCTTGTTGACGTTTATCCCAACGGAACCCAGAGCTTCTTCCGCCTCCCTCCCAGTTATTCCTACCTCTCTCAAATCAACCAAGAAGAGATGCGTGTCAGTTCCCCCGCTCACGATTCGGAAGCCCTCATCGGACATCTTTTTGGCAAGAGCCTTCGCGTTCGATATGACGCTTTGCTGATAGGCACGAAAATCTTCGCTCATCGCCTCCTTGAAGCAAACCGCCTTGGCAGCTATAACATGCATCAGGGGTCCGCCCTGCACTCCTGGAAAGACTGCCGAGTCTATGGCGTCCCGGTAGCCATCCTTGCACAGAATAAAACCGCCTCTTGGACCCCTGAGGGTCTTATGAGTGGTGCTAGAGATGAAATCTGCGTAAGGCACAGGGTCGGGGTGAAATCCAGCAGCCACAAGGCCCGCAATATGAGCCATGTCTACCATTAAAAGCGCACCGACGCTATCGGCAATCTCCTTGAAGCGGCGGAAGTCTATCTTTCTCGGATAAGCACTGGCTCCCGCCACTATGAGCTTCGGTTGCTCCTCTTTGGCAAGCTCCCAAACCGCGTCATAGTCAATGGTTTCGGTGTCAGGATTGAGACCATAGTGCACAGCGCGGTATATCGAACCCGAAAAATTAGATGGCAGCCCGTGGGAAAGATGCCCACCGCAAGATAAATCCATTGACATCATCTTCTCGCCCGGCTCGAGAGCAGCCATATAGACTGCCATATTTGCCTGGGTCCCGGAATGTGGCTGGACATTTGCGTGGTCACATCCGAAAAGCAGCTTGGCGCGCCCGATGGCAATGGACTCAATCTCGTCCACAAACTCGCAGCCTGAATAATACCTTTGCGAGGGATAACCTTCGGCGTATTTGTTCGTCGCGATTGAGCCTTGAGCCTCAAGGATGGCAAGAGGGGCGTAGTTTTCGCTTGCTATGAGGTTGATGTAGTTTCTCTCCCGCTCTAGCTCTCGCAGAATAGCTCGAGAGACTTCTCCATCTGTCACCTCGAGAAAAGCCCCTGGAGGTTCGGCTCTCACTTTACCCTTCCACTTCCCTGCAATACATTTCTTCTATCCGTGCAAGTTTCTCCAGCCGGCGCACATGGCGCAAGCCATCCTTTCGTTCCCCCTCGAAACTCGTCTCTACAAAGTCACGAAGTATGGATTTTGCTTTCTCTAAGCTTACAACACGAGACCCCATCGTAACGACATTCGCGTCATTGTGAAGTCTGCTATACCTGGCGGTGTATTCCTCGTTGCAAAGCGCCGCCCGTATTCCTTTAACCTTGTTAGCAACTATGGACATCCCGGCGCCAGTGCCGCAAATGAGCACTCCTCTCGAAGCCTCGCCCTCGCTTACGCAGAGAGCCACTTTTAAAGCGTAGTCGGGATAATCACAGGTTTCCTCCGAATCGGTTCCCACATCCACCACGTCATATCCAAGCTCGATAAGCTCCCTCTTCAGCTCCTGCTTGAGTTGAAATCCAGCGTGGTCACTGCCGATTGCTACCTTTACTCGCGAATTATCGTTCAATCCTCCCCCTCCCAGAAACCAACAAATGAAAAAAGTAACCTTCACTATTCTAGTAAACTTAACCGCAATTCAACATCAAGAGGCAGGTCCAATTCAACCATCTGTTCATACTTTTAAGTCCTGATGCGATATGGACAAGGATAGAATATGTAATAAGTCAGCTTAAGGAACTTCAGCAATGGAAACAAAAGATACAGTGGTTATTGGCATAGGCAATCCCATAATGGGTGACGACGGGGTGGGGGTCGCTGTCGTCAGGCGTCTCGAGAGTC
>JAQURN010000118.1 GCA_028715585.1 Actinomycetota bacterium
GCAACTCCAAACAGGAATACAACGTAAAATAATTTTCTTCTGACAGCATCCTGGACAACCGTCCAGGAGATAGTCAATGTGTTTCTCACGCCTCTCTGCTCCTTACCGCTTCCAGGAACAAGTCCTCCAGCGAGCGCCGTTTTGGTTCCACCGAGTAAAGCTTTGCGTCAACTTTCCGCGCCTCCTCTATGGCGGCATAGAGTTTCTCGTTTGGGACTTCCGCTATGGTGGCGTCATTGGCGGCTGTCAAACTCACTGCTAGGGGAGCAAGAGCCTCTTTCAGTATAGGGTCTTCTCCAACAAAAGTTATCTTCGCTATTCCCCTAATCTGCAGAAGCTCATCCAGCTTGCCTGCCATTACCGTCTTCCCATGAGCCACTATGCTCACCGCGTCGCAGATATTCTCGACCTCCGAGAGCTGGTGGCTCGAGAGAAAGATGGCTTTGCCTTCTTCTTTCAGTTTGAGAAGCAAATCTCTCACTTCAATCTGCCCGATTGGGTCCAAGCCGCTGGATGGCTCGTCCAGAATCAAAAAATCAGGCTCATTTACCAAAGCTTGGGCAATCCCGAATCTTTGAAGCATGCCCTTGGAATACTTACTCAAGGTGAGGTAAGAGTTCGACTCGAGTCCCACAAGGAGAAGGACTTCTTTTATTCTTTTCCGGCGCCTCTCCGGCTCAATTCCAAAAAACTTGCCATACAGGTCGAGCGCCTTCTCGGCAGTGAGAAACGGATAAAAATACGGCTGCTCCGGGAGAAAACCTATCCTCTCATGTACTTTTACATCACCAAAGGAACTCCCAAGGATGGTTCCCTCGCCCTCGTCAGGGTAAACGAGCCCCAGCATAATCTTTATAGTGGTCGTCTTCCCAGCCCCATTCGGGCCAAGCAACCCGAATATCTCCCCGGATCGAACTTTCAGAGAAACATCGGAAACCGCGGGTTCGCTTTTCTGCTTTCCCCTCGCTTTGTAGGTCTTCTTTATGCCCTCAAGCTTTACCGCGTATTCTTCCATCTATTCCTCTGTAAAATCGATCCCCCTTGTTTGCAACGTATAATTATAACATTCGCCCGGAACCCTTTTTACTATGGCGTCGTCTAATAGTTTTGAGGAAGAAACATCACAAAACAAAGGGGGGCAAACCATGGAAAAAAATGCTTTGAAAACGAAGGGGACGAAAAGGGCGCTCATGTACGTCGGGATAGTTGTCCTGGTGGTCGTTCTCCTTGGAGTAATTGGCATCTTTTCCGGAGAGGAAAAAAACAAGAGCTCGGATACCACGAGATACATGGGCACAGAGGGAGAGCTCGCCCAAAAAGGCGCCAGACCTACGGCGGGGAACTCTGGGGAGAATAAGACTTTCCAGAAATCAGAGAAAAACCCTCTTCTTCAGGGTGAAAGCAAATTGGTTTCCATCCGCCCAGCCATGGTGATAAAGAATGGAGACATCACGATAGAAGTAGATAAGGGAAAATTCAATCAGAAGTCCGGGGAAGTTGCGATGATTGCTGAAAAGGTAGGAGGATATGTTTCCAATTCCTCCTCTCATTCGCAGGATGGAAAAATAACCGGCGGAACTATCACCATCAGGGTTCCAGGCGAGTCTTTTCAGGGAGTCTTCGAAGAGCTAAAAGAGCTGGGAGAAGTCTTGTCGATAACTGAACGCGCTGAAGATGTCACAGAAGAGTACGTGGACCTCGAAAGCCGCATCAATCACCTGCGTTCCCAGGAAGCCTTTTATCTCAGCCTAATGGCAAAGGCAAAGAGCATCGAAGAGAGCATAAACATCCAGAGAGAACTTCGAGCCGTAACGGAGGAACTAGAGCAACTGATGGGGCGCAAAAACTTCCTTGATAATCGGATATGGTATTCCACCATCATCGTCAGGTTGCAGGAGAAGGGCGCAAGAGGAAAAGGATGGGGGGTAGGCGAGGCTTTCATGGATGCCTTGCACGCCATCGTGAGAGGGTTTGCCACCATCATCAGAGCAATAGGCTTCGTACTTCCGTATGGCATCGTCCTGGGAATCGTGGCGCTTATCGTCGTGCTCATCTGGAGGAGGCATTCCAAGGGGGAAAAGGAAACCAGGTAACTCTCTCCTTGCAGAAGCAACTATAATGGCTATGTTGAGCTTTTGGTAGAAACGTCGGGAAAAGGAGGGAAAAAGTTGTGTGAGTCAGACGCTTATCTGAAGGAAGCCGATGGAACTGAGAAACTTTTGGCAAGGGACGTCGCTCTCGTCGAAGACCTGGATGGCAAAATTCAGATGACCGATATTCTGTGGGAAAAGAAAAATCTAAAAGGCGAGATTGAAGAGATAAATTTCCTCGAGCACAAAATAGTCATTCGCCCCTAATTAAACTTCTCTCCATGTAACAAAATCATCTGTGGGGAAGTCGCCTCGCGACAACCTGTTCAGCCACAAACGGCTCAAAGATTGAAAAGATAAGGGGAGAGGGCAGTTAGGCCTTGGAACCGGGCATGACAAGCGTCATAGTATCTGGCGCTAATGCGGCAACTCTTGGGGATATGTGGATGGTCCAAATACATAACCCAGAGCTGTACCTAACCGCCCTATTCAATTCAGCAACCGGCTACCCAATGTTGGAGGGGGCCGCTCGGTTGCCCATCGGATGAGAAGCGGTACCTCGAGTCTCATTTTCCACGCTCTGGGGATTCTTATCAAGAAATTTTCTCTCTTCGGGCGAAAGAATATGTCCAGCAGCTATATAGCTCATTCAGTGGGAAAACAAAACAAAAATTCCTTAAATGTTCAAAATTTTTCTCAGTTCAATCGCTTGACGGCGGCTCAAGGGTATCTTCGTCCTTGCGGGGTCCTCAATTATCAGCTCAAACGCGGAATTCCCAACCCTCGCGATTTCACTCACTTTCCCTAAATTCACTATAAAACTGCGATGGGCTCTGAAAAACCTTGATGGGTCTAGCAATTTCTCGAGCTTTGTAAGGTTATACTCTGTAAGATACCTCTCCTTATCTGTGTTAACAATAGCATACCCTCCCTGCATACTTATGAAATTGATGTTATCAGGGTTCAAGAGGTGGATTTTTTCTCCCTTTCGCACCGGCAAACGGAAATTCGGAGAAGGATTAGAGATTTTTCCTTCAATCCTCCTGAGAACAGCCTCGACTCTCGCTAAGAGTTCAAGCGTGCTGAATGGTTTAGTGACGTAATCGTCAGCCCCTCCCCTCAAACCTTGAATCCTGGATTTCTCATCCGCCAAGGCGCTTACCATGATTACGGGGGTATCCTTGCTTCGCGGGTTCCGCCTCAACTGGGTGAGGACTTCCCAGCCGTCAATCCCGGGAAGGAGTATGTCAAGAAGGATAAGGTCAGATTCCCCGCCCTGGGCTTTCCTCAATCCTTCCTCTCCGTCTCGCGCAACATCCACCTCGTAGCCCTCGAGACGGAAAGCCTTGGCGAGTAGTTCGCTCACCAGAGGATCGTCTTCGACTATCAACACGCTCCGCTTATGCTCGTCCTTTTCCCCAACCATTCCCTCATACCCTTTCGTGCAGACACAAAACAATTAGCTATGTACAGCTATGTACCTGGAGGTTTGAATCCCCTCTCCGTGAAGCGAGTAGGTCACTATTCCCGCTCTCTTCACAGAAGCCGTATGCAAATTATCTACCAAGCGCTAAGGAAGTGTCAAAGAGAGTGCTTTTTGGAGTATTTTGAGCCTTCCCGGACTCGCCGAAAGGTAAAAACTTAAGGTAGCGAAGTGCGCGGTCAGGGAAGATTTGAAGCCGCCGAAGGAGGGGTGGCAGCCGCTTTTGCTTTTTCTTCCTTTTCGTCTTCTTCGGAATATGCCTGGGTAACGTAGTAAATTGCGCGGTCAAAATAGAGAACTACCCTGTTGTTGAGCTCCAGCGCTTGGTATAGCTCAGGCTTCATGGCAAGAAAACCCTCATTCAGTACAAACAGCCATACATGCCGCTTGAGAAGCAACAAAGCCATTACGACTTCCTCGACCGGATGTCCCGCTGCCCTCCTGTTTTTCCCCATTCGCCTGTAAAAGGAAGCAAGTTTCTCTTTCGGAAGACGACGACTGAGAAAATAGCCAATCCTCTCGCAAACAGAAATTGCTCTTTCACGAAGTTCTTCCGGGGGGACATCCCAGTAAGAACGCGTATAAGGGAGACTCGTTACATCCTCCACCCAGTTATCCGCGATTACCTCTGAATTCTTCTCTATTATTTTTACGAGCTTTCCCGCTGTAATCATGCTACTTAGACCTTTCTTGCCTTGCCCTTTGTATTTTAGCCGAAACAGCCTATTCGGAGCAAACTCAACCATCCTTGCGATAATAGCGAGCCAAGGCTTCGCCTCAAAACAGAAGCCGGAGGACAATGAAAGGTTGGAATAACAAAGCTTGCGCCAATCGAGTACGGCTCGGGCAGTTTTAACCTGACACTGCTTCTCCCCAGCACTCGCCCAATCTATCGAGTATAACCTCGCCGCTTATTTTGCTCACTGAGAAGTAAGCGCTTCCCATCTCCCG
>JAQURN010000119.1 GCA_028715585.1 Actinomycetota bacterium
TCTCTCTGATATTCGAGCACATGGCTATCCGCCGCCAGCGCGTACTGCAGAAAAACGCCCACGACAAGGAAAACGAGAAGAATCAAAAATATCCTCAATTCGGGAGTGCCAGCTTTTATGAGATTCCACTGCTCTTTTTTTTGAGCCTCTCCAGCTTTGGCTTTTTCCGCACGAGCTCCTCCGCTCTCGACGGGAGCCTTGCCAGCCCCCACCTGGTTCGCAGAGCCTTCACGCTCGACGGGAGCCTTGCCAGCCTTCGCGTAGGATGACTTCCTTTTAGCTTTTTTCTTTCCCTTCGATGTCAAAAGACCTCCAACCCGCGGTTTTCTTGCCCATAAAACGCGGGGCCAAAGAAGCACACTTATTCTATAATAACTTGGGCTTACACCAAGAAATCCGGAAACCATGTTGGCTCAAAAGAGGCAAAGGAGTGATACCATGCTCGATTTTCTCATGACAAAAGAACAAAAGGAACTTCAGGAAGAAATGAGAGACTTCACGAAGTCGATAGACAGGCAGTACATTCTGGACATGGAGGCCGAAAAAATCCAGTATCCTAAGGAAATTCTCATCGAGGCAGCGAAGCGAAATCTCCTCGGCATAAGGTTTCCCAAGGAATACGGCGGAAGGGGACTAGGCTGGGCAGAGGAAATAATCGCAATCGAAGAGGTGGCAACACTTGGAATTCCTCCCGCATGCCTCTACTCCCTGGTCTCTATAGTTGGGGAATGTATAAACCAGTTTGGGACCGAGGAGCAAAAAGAAAAATACCTGCGCCCAATCACGGGGGGGAAGCTCTTCTGTGCCGAAGCGCTCACGGAGCCGAGAGGCGGGTCGGACTTCTTTGGAGCCACCACAACCGCTCGCCGCGAAGGCGACCACTACATCCTCAATGGGCAAAAGAGATTCATAGTTGGCGCTGAAGGCGCGGACTTTTTCATGGCTTACGCCAAAACCAACCCCGAGGCTCCGCCCAGGGATAGCCTTTCTTGCTTCCTAGTTGACAGAGACGAAAGTATAGAAGTGGGACACATATACAAACTCATGGGCGCGCACGGCGGTGGCACGGGGCGTGTCGTGTTCAGGGATACCAAGGTTGGCATAGAAAACCTAGTGGGAGGAGAAGGAGAAGGTGGAAAAATCTTCTATCGAATGATGATTCCAGAGCGACTGAGCAGCGCGGCAGGAGCTCTGGGGATGGCAAGGGCGTCGCTGGAGGTAGCTTCCAGATACACCACCAGGAGAAAGGCATTCGGAAGCAAAATCAAAGATTTCCAAGCTGTCTCCTTCAAGATAGCTGACTCGATTACGGAACTCGACGCGGCGACATCTCTCGTCTATGCCACGGCTATGGCTATCGACAGCGGGGTGGAATCTGGCAAAGCACGCCGGCTGGTTTCCGAATCAAAGAGGTTCGCGACTGAAATGTGCTGGCACGTGGTCAATCACGCAATGCAGGCGATGGGGGGAATAGCCTACACGGACATCTACCCAATCGAAAGGATGCTCAGGGACACCCGCCTCATCATGATATGGACGGGGACGAATGAAATTATGAACCTCATTATCCAACACGAATTCTACAAAGAAATGGCTCAAGGCAAACCCTCCGGGCGCGACATCGAGCTTGATGCCCCAGAGGCGCTGAATGAGGAAGAAAAGATATATGAATAGACCCAGGCTAACCACAGCGAGCTAACAAAACCCGTCTTGTTAAAGCTACTGCTGTTGCGTGGCTTCCGCGGGGAAGGGCTTCACGTTCGGAGGGGGCAACAGCGCTAGTTTCTTGTTAAAATCAGTGAAGGTCAAAATCTGCTCAGCCTTGACCTTGTCCCCTGGTTCCGCGTAGCCAAGCTTTATCAAATCTTCCGGCGCGCGATATTCAATCATCTGCCTGGATGACTTGAGATAGAAGTTGTCCTTTTGGATATAGAAATCGAATGTTGCTTTCATCTCTTCCAGCTCGTCCACTGTCCTTACCTGATTTCCCTGTGGGTCTTTGAGAAGGTCAGTTACGCCAGGCAGCTTGGCAAGAGTCTTCATATCGGGAATTGCTCTTATGTGGAAACAGGAGACACCCTCTATCTTCGCGTCCGGGAGTTTTTTTATCTCTTTGAAATACTTGAGATATTGCGAAATAGAAAGCGCCTGTGTCACGGGGGCAGGAAGCTGAAAAGAAGATGGAGCCTCGTACCAATAGCCGGCGAGCTGCCAGTATTGCTTGTCGCCGACCTTCAAACAGGTTATCGGACGGCCGGGGGCAATCTCGGTCCATATCTTCATGTCGTTGGTCCGGTAATCTATATCCCCCTTCGACTGCTGCACATATGTCTGCTTTGCTACTTGCCCGCCTTGCAAAGGTGCTCTCGGTAGCTTGGTTTTCGTCACCAGCTCATAGTGGGCGGTTTTTATCTCCTTCGAAGAGCTCATCGATTTCTTGAGCACGTCCTCGGCACTGGGACCGCAACCTGCAAGAACTATCAACGCGGAAAAAGCCAGCACGGAAACCGCGATGCCAATCTTTCTATAACTCGACAGTTGTCCCACCTCCTGTGTAAGGGGTCTTCTCTTAGAAAAAAATCTTTCCTTTCGGGTATTATAACGGCACAATCGCGCCATAGATACTGTTTGCGCTAGTTGGCAAAAGGCTAAACGGGGTATTCGTCAAGACCTAAGCTATTCTAGGCGGTTTTTTGTCGTAGAATAGCTTAAAAATCAAGCTATGATTTTCAAAAGACCCAAGCTGGAAGGTGACTTTTGGACGGCTATGCTGGAAAATTTCTTGACGTAAACTTGAGCACTGGTAACATCAAGGAATTCGTCATTCCCGAGGAAGTGTACCAACGCTATCTGGGAGGGAGAGGGCTAGGGGTATGGCTGCTCTTCAACGGGCTCGAACCCCATACAGATCCCCTGAGCCCAGAAAACGTTCTCCTATTCATCACTGGACCCCTCAGCGGAGTGGGCATACCAGCGGTCAATAATCTTTCCATATGCACCAAATCACCTCTCACGGGTGCTTTTATTAGCTCTTCGCTGAGCGGAAATTTTGCCCCTAAGCTAAAGTCCTGCGGCTATGATGGGCTAATCCTAAGGGGGAAATCGCCAAGGCCAGTTTTCATCGACGTTACGGAAGGTAAGTGGAAGATAAGAGACGCAAGCAAGCTCTGGGGGAATAATGTCATACGCACCCAGGAGCTGCTCTCGAGCGAGGTCGCAAGCGTTCTATGCATAGGCACAGCTGGTGAAAACCTGGTGAGGTACGCCACCATCGTCTCCGGCGAACACACCGCAAAGCGTGGCGGCACAGGCGCGGTAATGGGTTCAAAAGGCGTAAAAGCGATAAGGGCCGGGGGCACGTTTGAAACCCCCATCTTCGACAAGGAAAGGCTGCAAAGGCCAGCAAGTTCAGTAAAGGAAATGCTAAAGCGTCGCGAGGAGCCTCTCCGCTTCGGGACAGCGGGTAACGTTGCCGTAGCCAACCAGAAGGGAATCCTGCCCACCAGAAACTTCTCGATGGGTTCGTTCGACCGGTATCAGAAGATAACCGGCGACGCCTTGAGGTCACAGATAAAGCGCAAGGCAATCGGCTGCCCTGGATGTACGCTCGATTGCACCAGCGAAATGAAGCTAGCCACTAAAAATACTACCCTTAGAGTAAAGGGTCCAGGCTATCAATCAATCACCATGCTTGGAAGCAATCTCCTAATCGACGACCTCGAGGCAATCATCCGCAACAACTACCTATGTTATCTGTTGGGAATGGACCCCATAAGCGTGGGTGGCACGCTGGCAACCGCCATGGAGCTTTGCGAGAAAGGAAGGATGCACTTACCCATCCACTTCGGCAGCGCCCGCGAAATAGGACCTCTTCTCCCTCTTATCGCCGAGAGAAAAGGGCCTGGGGCGGAGCTAGCCGACGGCGCAAAAAGTCTAACCGACAAGTATGGGTATAGCGACCTTTCAATGGTGGTAAAGGGTATGGAAATACCCGGATACGATCCAAGGGGATGCTTCGGACAGGGACTTGCCTACGCCACCTCTCCAGTCGGAGGAACACACGAAGGCTCCATGCTCGTATCTCCTGAAATCTTTGGCATCCCTGTATCAATCCCAGGGCAGACTCAAGCTGGAAAAGTGGAGTTGACCATATTCGCTCAGAACATGTTCAGCGCACTGGATTGCCTGGTGGCTTGCTTCCGAGGGGCATATAACCTGGTAACGGTACCGTCCTGGGTAAAAAAGCTGCCTCGCTCCATCACCGGCTTCTTTGCAACACAAACGCCATCCTTAGCAACTGACATGATAGATATCAGCCACTATTACCAGGCAGTCTCCTTCGTCACGGGAATAAGATATAGGCGAGGGACATTCCTACGGGTTGGAGAGCGAGTCTTTAACATGGAAGCACTCTTCAACTTGAGGGAAGGCTTTACAAGCAAAGAGGACGCGCTTCCTTTGAGGTTCATAGGAGAACCACTTCGGGAGGGGCCAACCTCCGGAAAG
>JAQURN010000120.1 GCA_028715585.1 Actinomycetota bacterium
GTCTGGAAAAACTGCGCCCCAGCTTTGACTTTCTTCTCCATCTTTATCACCTGGGGCTCGACGGGGTCAGCGGCAGGAGTCACAGTTGCTCCAAGAAAGAACTTAGGTGAGCCACTTAGCTCGTTTCCCCCTAGGTCAATCCCCTGCTCCAGCGTCCTCGCAGCTTGAAGCAGAGAGACGGAATCGAGGTCAAAAACAGGCTTGGCGTCGAGGTGGTCACCAAGAGCCACATGGTCACCAGTGAGACAGAGGACATTTTCGAGCCCAAAAACATTGGCATTGAGAAGGTCTGATTGCAAAGCCAACCTGTTGCGGTCACGGCAGGTAACCTGAAATATTGGCTCCAGCCCCCACTGCTTCAACAATACACAGCTTGTAAGCGAGCCGAGTCTCAAAACTGAACTCTGCAAATCGGTTATGTTTGAGGCATCAACCCTATCTTTGACAAGGTGAACGTTCTCCTCCATCTCGGAGATATCAACCCCTTTGGGTGGTCCGACCTCACATGTCACCACAAATTTGCCGCTCTCGAGCTTCTCTTTCAGACTCATTTTCTACTGCTCCTTTTCTCTTTGTTCCAGAGCCCACATAACCGTAGATCTCAAATTCTTGGGTGGTTGCATTTTGCTATAAGCCTTCAACGGTTGTATTTCTTTCATCTTGTCGAGCCTCCCTAATTCTTTCAGGCGCTCATAGATGAGGTGCCACCCACATTCCCTCACATCGGGTTCGACTTCGCACATCCCATTCTTTGTTCCGCCACATGGACCGTTGACCAGCGACTTGGTGCACATTGTTATAGGGCATATGCCACCAGTCATGTCCAAAAGACAATTGCCACACTGACCGCACCTCTCGCTTCCAGGCCATTCACCCTGAGCGCCACCAACGCTCAATGTGTTACAGGCGGGATGCGTAAGCTTTCCCAGAGAAGCAGCAGCAGCCTGGATACCGACACCGCAAGTCATGACCAGCACGGAATCAGAAGCTTTTATCTCGTCTTCATGCGGTTTAAGCCGGAGTTTTATGAGAGCTCTATCGCATAGGAAATCGAGCACTGTCGAGCCGACAACCTTCTTGCCATTCTTCTCGAGGTCCTCCCTCATTTGAATGACCTGTGCCTCTCCGCCGGTCTCACACACCTCCGCACATCCCTTACATCCAAGAACGAAGATATTGGTCTCGCCCTCCAGGTAACCAAGTATCTCCTCCAGGGGTTTGAGTTCTGAAATCAGCATCTTTTTATTCCCTCCCTCCTTCGTGATAGTTCATGATACACGGTACTTGCCGATAATTTTCCCTCTTGGCGTTACCAGGTGAATCGCACACGCAAGACAGGGATCAAAAGAACGCACGATGCGAACTATCTCAAATGGATTGTTCTCATCTTTTATCTTCGTCCCAATCAAAGCCTGTTCTGCAGGACCCGGATTCCCTGCATCGTCCCTTGGAGAAAGGTTCCAGGTCGTGGGGACAACGCACTGGTAATTTGAAATCTTCTTTTCCTTTATCTCAATCCAATGACCAAGCGCTCCTCTTGCCGCTTCCACCAATCCCATCCCCGTAGCCTCATCGGGAATCTCGAAACTCACGTGGGCAGGCTCACTCGGTTTGAGCTCGAGAACCCATTCCGCCATCGAATCGGCAACTATTTTCGTGTCTAGCGCCCTGGCAAGATGCCTTCCAAGAACTGATAGCATCGCGTCGGAAGAGGCATTCAGGCTCGAAAGCGCCCCGTCAACCTTTTCGCTGACAAGAGCGTCCCCCGAGGCATAGGAGACCATAACTCTGGCAAGCGGACCGACCTCATAAACCTTGCCGTCATAGCGAGGAGCCTTGACCCAGGAATACGCTCCTTCTTTTCCAGGCTTTGGAATCGTCTCACCTTCGGTGGGATGCCTGCCTGAGGTGGAGTCCTCATACCACGAATACTTTACCTGTTCGGCAATCTTATCAATGTTAAGCTCACCAAGTTTCCATTTGGCATCCGTGGTTCCTTGTTTGAAAAGCCTTTTTCTGCCATCTAATTCATAACTTCCGTACGAGAGGAGGTTCCCACATCCCGCGCCAATGCCAAAATAATCGCTATACGCATTGGCGATAGCAATCACGTCGGGGAGGTACACGTTGTCGATAAAATCCCTCAACTCATTGAGGCGCCAGAGGAAAGATGAAATTTTGTCTGTGGAAATTACTTCCGTTACCCCGCCGGGGACAATACTAGCATCATGAGGCATCTTCCCCCCGAGAATAGAAAGCATCTCCTGAGCCTTCCGCCTCATCTCCAAAGCCTTCACATAGTGGGAAAGCGTCTGGAGGTTTTGCTCATCTGAAAGCCTGTAATCGCCCTCATAGCGCGGGACAAAGGGTCCGAGCTCTCCCCTCTCGGCAAAGGCTTTTACCGAATTCAACACGGAGTCATTACCCTCATAGCTGAGGACCTTCGTTACATCAACATAGTCAAGCGCGCAGAGGTGATAGAAATGAAGTATGTGGTCGGCAATATGAGCAGCCCCAAGGATGAGGTTGCGCATCAGCCTCCCGTTGTCGGGAATCTTGTCCGCTATGCCAAGAGCACTGTCTAGGTTCAACGTCGCGGCAGTAGAGTGGCTAGTCGGGCAAACTCCACAGATTCGCTGGGTGTACCTCTGGGCATCGAGAGGATTTCTTCCTTTGAGAATCAGCTCTATTCCCCTGAAGAGCATCCCAGAGCTTTTTGCGTCTTTTACCTCTCCGTTTTCCACTTGAGCTTCTATCTTCAGGTGTCCCTCGATCCGAGTTACCGGATCGATGATGATGCTCGTGTTACCCACTTGGTCAACCTCCCTCTTGTTAGCCAATCTTTGGCATGGTCTCGTCGGTTAGTTTCTCATACATCGGAGAAAGATCATCGGGAAAGCCGGGCTCTACGCAGCCAATACATGGGCTGCCGGCTCCTACGCACCAGTTGGCACCGTTATTCCAGCGCCTCAGTGGACAATCCGCGTATGTCACCGGACCCTTGCAGCCAAGCTCGTTCAGGCATCCCGGCTCGCCGAAGTTTCTGGCAAATTTACCCTCGTCGAAGTACGGGCGACGCGGACAATTCTCATGAATCAAGCTCCCATAAAATGCCTTGGGGCGCTTGTAATCATCGAGGTCCTGGGCATCAGGCAAGCCTCTCAAGAGGATGTCCACGACCGTGTTAAAAAACCAATCAGGGTGTGGAGGACAACCAGGAACGTTGATGAGAGGAATGGAAATGCCTTCATCCTCCAAGAATTTCCCCACTCCCACAGATCCAGAGGGATTTGGTGAACCACTAGCGATGCCGCCGAATGAAGCGCAAGTTCCAATAGCAATCACGGCAAGCGAATCCGCCGCGAGGTTAGCGACGTGAGTTGTAAACGGCTTTGGCTTTCCCCCATCTTCACCAATCGCGCCATATACGCCACCCTCTGCCGTCGGAATTGTTCCCTCCACGACAAGGAGATATTTCCCCTTGGCGCCCTTTCGTGTCTTTTCCATCTCATCGAGTGCTTCTTTGCCCTGGCCTGCCATTATCGTCGCATGATACCTGATGCTCACATGCTTTCCAGGGAGAATTTCGTCGATTAAAAGATTCTTGATGGTTGGACTCGCAGAGTTGAGAACGGATACCGAGCAACCGGTACAAGACCCTGCCTGAAGCCAAATAACCGGGTATTCCTCAATGCTTGACATATTCAAGTCCTCCTTTCACGACCCGGCATATCTTTCCTATAGCCCGAGATTAGGGCGTAAAAAGCTATGAAGAAACCAGCTGGCGTAGATAAACGGGGATATCCCCAGCTTCCCTTGGTCCAATTAGAATCTCCCAGTCGGGAAGTTCTTCATCGAGCTCTCCAGAAATCTGCGCTACGTAACCGGGAATAACTAGCCTCTTGTTGGTCACCTTATCGGCGATTCCACTCTTGTTTATGAACTTGGCAATCGCCTCTGGCACGAATTTCCCAGCAGCCCAGGCGGTCAAAACAGACTGCCCCTCGGTGTCAACCACCCCGAGCCAGGAATCCACCCTGCTCGATTCCACCTCGCCAGACACCATGAAGTAGGTTAGGGAAAAGTTAGTGGTGACGAGAACAGGCGATTCAGCTCCAGGCGTTCCCATCTCATATATCTTGCTATCCACTGCCATAGGCTTCTGCGGATCGGTATAGATGTTTTGCACCTCCACCTGGAGAGGAAACTGGAACCAAGGTTCGGGATTAGATGTCAAAACTATATCAGAGTATTTGGCGATGTAGACGGCAGCGCTTGCCACTTCAAAGAACACATCATCCGTTTCCTCGCAAGGAAAAGTAATAGTCGGGTAACCAAATGGCTTGAACTTCGCGATGAGCGCTCCCCTGCGGATTGCAATCATCGCCTCGAATGTATCTTTGAGATTCCTAGTGCCGGGATCCAGCACCAGGTCCTCGAGCCCCATTTTTTGAGCTTTC
>JAQURN010000121.1 GCA_028715585.1 Actinomycetota bacterium
ATACCAACGATGCCCCCTCTGCCATGACCAGGATGACCGAGATGGGGGTAGAACCTTTCCTCATAGCTTCCGCTGTGGACTGCGTGGTAAGCCAGAGGCTTGCCAGAAAGCTTTGCGGGCGGTGCAAGGAGAAGGCGGAATACGAGCCCGCTTACTTGGAAAAGATAGGATTTCCGGTTGAGGACGGCATGACAATATACAAAGCAAAGGAGGGCGGTTGCCCCTTCTGTAATGGGATGGGCTATCGTGGGCGCATAGGCTTGTTCGAGGTAATGTCGGTTGACGAAGAAATCGAAAAGCTGGTGGTTGACCGCGCCACAGGGCATGAGATAGGAAAGCTTGCTAAAGAGAAGGGAATGAATACCTTGAGGGAGGATGGCTACGTGAAGGTCAAAAGCGGAATTACCTCCATCGAGGAAGTCTTGAGGGTTGTTATGTAGTACTTTTACGGAGGTGCGAAATGGCGCAAAAAGTGAAGCTGGACATCAACGAACTCCTTGAGGAAGTGATAAAGAGAGGGGCATCCGATCTCCACATCACTGTCGGGGTCCCACCTATTTTGAGAATTAACGGTGTTCTCCAGAGAATGGATTTGCCGAAGCTCACCAGCAACGATACGCGCGAGATGGTCTATAGCATTCTCACCGCGAGGCAGAGAGAGGCACTGGAGACGAATCTGGAATACGACCTTTCTCACTCGGTTCCTGGAAGCGCCCGCTTCCGTGTGAATGCCTATTTCCAGCGTAACAGCGTTGGAGCGGCTTTCCGCATAATACCATATAGGATAAAGACGGTAGAGGAACTCGAGCTTCCACTGGTGGTAAAGGAATTCGCGAAGCTACCAAGGGGTTTCGTGCTCGTTACTGGTCCTACCGGCCAGGGAAAGTCCACCACTCTTGCTGCCATAATCGACCTCATAAACTCCACACGCGAAGAGCACATTATAACCATCGAAGACCCCATTGAGTTTCTTCACCTCCACAAGAAGTGCATGGTTAACCAACGCGAGGTCGGCGCCGATACCCATTCATTTGCCAATGCCTTGAAATACGCACTCCGCCAGGACCCGGACGTAATACTTGTTGGCGAGATGCGAGACCTTGAGACTATCTCCACAGCCCTCACCGCCGCCGAGACTGGCCACCTGGTCTTTGCGACTTTGCATACACAGGATGCTCCTCAGAGCATCGACAGGATAATAGACGTTTTCCCCACCTACCAGCAGCAGCAGGTGAGGCTCCAGCTCGCCTCCACCATCCAGGCAATCGTAACCCAACAACTCGTTCCGACCAAGGACAGAAAGTCTAGGATCCCCGCAGTGGAGATAATGATTGCCACGGCCGCGATAAGGAATATGATACGTGACGCAAGGGTTCACCAGATTTACTCAGCGATACAAGCAGGCGGCAATTTGAGAATGCAGACCATGGATGCCTCCCTTGCCGCGCTCTACAAGGCAGGCCATATAACTTACGAGATAGCGCTTTCACGGGCTCACAACAAGGATGATTTTCGTAGGCTCGTTGGAAAATAGCATCTCGCGTAAAAGCCTGGCGATTTATGTTGCTTTTGTTAGCGATTGTGGTAATATGGGCTAATGAAAACCCTCCGGGGATAGGGTGTTTAGGAGGTTTCGAGGATGGCAAAGGCGTTTACATATACGGTGAGAGATAGGACCGGTCGCGAAGTCAACGGCTCTCTCGAGGCGGACAACGCCGATACCCTTGCTGTCAGGCTCAGGCAGATGGGTTACACGGTGGTTTCCATCGAACCTGTGAAGGCTTCCATGGCAAAGAAGGAAATCCACCTGTTCGGCGCCAAGGTCGAAGCGAAGGATGTAACGGTATTCACCAGGCAGTTTGCCACCATGATAAACGCTGGGCTACCTCTCATAAAATGCTTGAATATCCTTTCTCAGCAGACTGAATCCGCCACGCTTGCCGACATAATAGTTGATTGCCAGAGGGAGGTGGAAGCCGGCAAGTCCCTCTCGGAGGCGCTCGCGAAGCACCCCGAGGCTTTCAACGACCTCTATGTGAACATGGTGAGGGCAGGGGAGCTCGGCGGTATGCTCGACGATGTCCTCTTGAGAATTGCCGACCAGCTCGAGCGCGACCAGGAAATCCGCCACAAGGTCAAGTCGGCGATGACCTACCCTATTGCTGTTCTGGGAATCACCGTACTTCTTCTCATCGCAATGCTTGTTTTTGTAGTTCCCAAGTTCACGGCAATGTTCTCAGAGTTGGGAGGTTCCCTTCCCGCCTTCACCCAGCTTTTGGTTAATGTGAGTCACTTTATCGGAGGACCGGGGGGGCTCGTTGTAGCCGCGGCTATAGTGGGGATTGTTATCCTCTACCGCCGCATCAAAGCGACAGAGAGCGGGAAGCTGGCGCTCGATAAAATCAAAATTCGCCTTCCTCTTGTTGGCGGGCTCTTCCTCAAGAATGCCCTTTCCAGATTCTCGCGCACCCTTGGCGCCCTTCTTTCCTCTGGAGTTCCCATACTTGGCGCGCTCGAGATAACCGGTGAAACAACCGGAAACATGGTAATTACGAAAGCTTTAGAGGAGGTTCGAACAAGCGTCAAGGAGGGCGAGACAATAGCGGAGCCCCTTTCACAGGCGGCGGTGTTTCCTCCCATGGTCACTCAGATGATAGCTATTGGGGAGGAGACCGGCGCCCTAGACGTGATGCTCTCTAAAGTGGCTGACTTCTACGATAGCGAGGTAAGCGCCGCTGTTGATAGCCTCACATCTATTCTAGAGCCCGCGCTCATCGTGTTTCTCGGGGGGACCGTAGGCGTAATCGTGATTGCGCTTTACATGCCGATATTCAACATAATCACCCTTCTCAAGTAAAGTTTCTCGGTGTTCTTGACGATACATAAAAAGAAGCGATTTAATTAAAGCGAAAGGAGGTGAAAGAATGAAAAGGTTTATTCATAGGGAAGAGGGCTTCACGCTGGTAGAGCTGATGATTGTAATCCTAATTCTTGCCATTCTGGTCGCCATCGCCGTCCCAGTTTACCTCAAAGCTCAAGACAACGCGAAGAAGAATACCTGCAAGTCAAACCTGAGAACCATTGATGGCTCAATTCAGACCTACCAGGCGAACACGGAAAGTGATTTCCTACCTGGAACCGCAGTATCCCAACTTGTAACCTGGAAGTACCTGAAGAGCGAGCCGAAGTGTCCACAAGGACCAACAACATACATCACCACCGGAGCTACTCCGCAGGTCGAGGCAAAGTGCGTAAGTGGTGCAGCCGGTCACAGCTATTGATGCTTGCTAGGTAAGCTCTCTTTTGAAAAGCCCGCCAAAAGGCGGGCTTTTCCCTTTCTGGTGAGCGAAATGCTAATATAGAGACTCGCTCGAGCCTTGCGGACGGTTTTAGATGCTATATTTTGCCTATATCTCTATTTTCATACTGGGGCTTGTCTTCGGGAGCTTTTTCAACGTCTCTATCTACAGGATGCCAAGGGGGCTCTCCCTTGGCGGAAGGTCGTTTTGCCCGCGGTGCAAAAGCCAGATTGCCTGGTATGACAATATCCCCCTTTTGAGCTTCGTTGCGCTTCGGGGAAGGTGCCGCTCCTGCGGGGGGAGGATTTCTCCCCGATACCCGATTGTAGAACTTTCTACCGCCCTTCTCTTCGTTCTCTCATATCACTGGACGAGGAGTTTTATCCCTCATGAATTGGGGGTGGGCGAAGCTTTTCTCTATCCCGAGCTTGCCCTTGCCCTCACTTTTGTCGGAACAATTGTCGTTGCCGTTGGGACCGACATCGATTCTGGGGTAGTTCCAAATCGGCTCATATTTCCAGCTACCGCCCTTGCCGCCGCCTTAGTGGTGGGCATCTCAATCTTCAGGGGGGAGCCAGAAAGGATAGCCCAAAGCCTCATTTCTGCCCTCATAGGCGGAGGTTTCCTGCTTCTGGTTGGGCTTTCTTATGGATATTTCTTCATGAAGGAAAAAAGCGAAATTCCCCAGGGCGCCCCTCCTAGCTCTAAGCTCGAAGGTACTACCGCCCCCGAAGAAAGCCTCCAGAGTGCCTCCGAAGGCACTACCACATCTCGCGAGCAAGCCCGCGAAGAAAGCCAGCGGGAAGGGGAGGTGAGAAGTGGGGTTGGGATGGGAGACGTAAAGCTCATGTTTTTCGTCGGACTTTGCCTTGGCTATTTTCACTGGTATCTGGTCATTCCTGCTATTCTCTTCAGCTATATTCTGGGCGGCTTTGTTTCCCTTGTCCTCATCGCCTTTGGTTTGCTAAAGAGAAAAGAGAGAATACCCTTTGTTCCCTTTCTTGGGGCAGGCTCTGTTTTGGCGATGATATGGGGGGAAAAGGTGGTTGAGTTCTACTTGAAACTATTGAGCTGATGTTTATAGCCTTGCTTAGACGCTCGATGGATAGGTTTACTTAAAACCCCGCAAAAAAATTCTTGAAAATTTACTCATCTCTTGAAAAATATGTAACAAAT
>JAQURN010000122.1:0-955 GCA_028715585.1 Actinomycetota bacterium
AGCAAGGGTTCCGTGCTCGTTTATCAGCGTCACAAGTTCCTGATTCACCTTTCCCACTAGAACCATCCTCGCGACTTCGACCGCGCCTTCGTCGGTAATCCGCTGTCCATCGAGGAAGTTGACATCCAGGGAAAGTTTCCTCATGTACTCGGTAATCTGAGGAGCGCCTCCGTGGACAACCACGGGGTTTATCCCCACGTAGCGCATGAGCACCACATCGCTTGCAAAACCCTTGCGCACTTCAGGATCGTCCAATACCCTCCCACCGCACTTTATGATGATAGTTTTTCCTCGATGCTCCTTTATATAAGGAAGGACTTCCATGAGCACCTTGGCTTTGAGAGGCACTCCCTTTTCTTTGTCCATTCCTCACCAGCCTCCTCATGTCTTAAAATCGGAATTCAAGCGTACAAATTCTGGCGAAAGGTCAGTTGTCAAGTAATAAGCAGACCCTTTTCCGATTCCCAAATCTACAAGCACGTCAACTCCTTTTTTGGAAAGCGACTCTAAAACCTTCCGCTGATTGAAAGGGACAGAGGTTCCATTTTCGCAAACCATCTCTCCGCCAAGGCAAACTTTCAACTTTCGCTCATCCAACTGGGTGCCAGAGCTTCCAGCGGCGGCGGCTATTCTTCCCCAACTCGGCATCCCCCCGTGCATGGCGCATTTGAACAAGTTTGATCTGGCAATCGCCTCGGCAATCATCACCGCTTCCCCCTCCCTCCTTGCTCCCTCCACTCTTACCAGTAATACTTTAGTTGTCCCTTCGCCATCCCTCACAATCTCTAAGGCGAGAGTTCCAGCCAAAAAACAGAGCGCTCTGAAAGCCAAAGATTTGCCTTCCTCGTCGAGAACATATCCATCCGGAAAAGCCGCGCCATTCGCGAGCATAAAAACGGAATCATTCGTGGATTGGTCTCCATCCACAGAAATCCGGTTGAAGGACCATTCAGTG
>JAQURN010000122.1:965-4474 GCA_028715585.1 Actinomycetota bacterium
GTCCGCCATGAGGTCAGGCGCCAATGGCAGATCGGTAGTTATGACCGCGAGCATGGTGGCAAGGTTTGGATGAATCATCCCTGCCCCTTTAGCCATGGCTCCCATCCTGGCAACTCTTCCATCTATTTCCATCTCAAGGGCAATCTCTTTCACACGAGTATCTGTAGTCATTATTGCCTTTGCGGCGTCAGTGTTCCCTCCCGAGCTCAACTCGGAAACCGCCTTGTCGATTCCTCCTATCACTTTATCCATAGGCATGAATTCACCTATCACGCCAGTCGAGCCAACCAATACTTCCCCCCCTCCGATTCCAATAGCATCCTCGACCGCCTGAGCCATCTTCCTCGCGTCATCAAGCCCCTGCTTTCCTGTACCAGCATTGGCATTCCCACTATTTATGACCACAGCTCTCGCTCGCCCATTCGCAAGACACTCCTTTGAGTAGATAACAGGAGCTGCCGAAAATTTGTTGGTGGTAAAAACGCCAGCCGCAAAAGCTGGCGGCTCAGAGTAAACAAGAGCCAGGTCCAACCCTTGGCTCTGCTTTATGCCACACGAAATCCCACAGGCGAGAAATCCTTCTGGGGCACAAACACCACCTAGTATCTTTTCGAACTCGTCGCTTTCCATCTTTTTTAATCCTTTATCTCAACGAAACAACCCAGGGCGCTCCAAGCCAGTTTGCTCTGGAAGCCCGCAAAATAGATTCATGTTCTGCACCGCCTGACCAGCCGCTCCCTTCACCAGATTGTCGATGGCAGTTATGACAATAAGCATCTCGCCATCTTCTGAAACCTCTACCGCCAAATGACAGTCATTGGTCCCTTGAACGGACTTCGTTTCGGGATATCTGCCTTCGCCGAGAAGAACGATGAAATTCTCTTTCCCGTAAGCTTTTTCGTATAACTCAGCAATCTCACCTCTCGTCAATGGATATTCCTTGAGCGGAACGTAGGTGGTGCAAAGTATTCCCCTGTTCATGGGAGAAAGATGAGGCACCATAACCACTTTCGGGTTTGGTATCCCGAGAAGCAAGCCGAGCTCACATTCGATTTCCGGCTGGTGGCGATGTCGCGCCACGGCATAAGCCGAAAAATTATCAGCGGCTTGAGGAAAATGGGTGTTGAGAGTGAGTTCCCTTCCCGCCCCAGATATCCCACTCTTCGCGTCAACCATAACAGCCCCTCCCGCAATCCCAGATTCAAAGGCGGGGAAAAGCCCGATGAGAGCCGCCGTGGCATAACAGCCCGGGTTTGCCACCAGGCTGGACTTCTTTATTCGTTCCCGGTTCAGTTCAGCTAGCCCATAGGGAATCTTCCCAAGGTATTCTGTAGCCGTATGTTGCTTCCCATATATTCCTTCGTAAACCTGCTCATCGGCGAAACGAAAATCTGCCGAGAGGTCCACTACCTTTTTCCCAGCGGAAGCTAGTTCAGGAAGGTATTTCATCCCCTCTCCATGAGGAACCCCAAGGAAAACCACGTCAGCTTCTTCCTCCACCAAATCCAGCTCATATGGAGAATATTCCGTGGGATAATACTTGCCTAGAGAAGGGTAAAGATTGCCAACGAGTTCTCCCTTGTATCTCATTGCCGTGACAATCTTGACTTCGAAGAATGGATGCTCCCACAGGATGCGCAGAAGTTCAGCTCCCGTATATCCCGAGGCGCCGATTACCGCTACCCTTATTGAACCTTCGTTTTTTGTCCCCTGCATATTCGCTCCCTTGAATCCTACAAAACTCAAATCCTCTCGGATTTGCATATTATACATTCAAGTGAATAATTATGCAATAGCGAGGAATGATTTTCCTGAAGTTTCCCTTTTGGGGAGACATAAGATGATTAATCCTGTGAAAAAAGGCAAGGAAGTCCTTTGAGACTACTCCCTGATTTGCCCTTCTCCACAAATTACAAACTTAGTCGTCGTAAGCTCAGCAAGGCTCATTGGTCCTCTAGCGTGAAGTTTCTGAGTGCTTATCCCTATCTCCGCCCCCATTCCAAACTCTCCCCCATCGGTGAACCTGGTGGACGCGTTCACGTAAACAGCCGAGGAATCCACTTCTTCTGTGAAGCGCCTCGCGTTTTCATAGTTGCCTGTTATTATCGCGTCCGAATGACCAGAGCCATAGTGATTTATGTGCGCTATCGCTTCATCAAGGCTATCTACCACCTTTACCGCGAGAATCAAGTCCAGGTATTCCGTCCCCCAATCTTTCTCACTTGCCTCCTCGACGCCAGGTATAATCTTCTTAGTAGCAGGGCAACCGCGCAGCGTAACACCTTTTTCTCTCAGTGAAGGATAAGCCTTTTTTAGAAAACTCGCTGCGACATTCTTGTGAACAAGAACCGTTTCACAAGCGTTGCAAACCCCAGGCCTTTGTGTCTTGGCGTTTACCACAATTCTCTCCGCCATTTCTGTGTCAGCATATTCGTCCACGAAAACATGGCAATTTCCCAGACCCGTCTCAATTACAGGCACGGTAGAATTCTCCACGACTGTCCTTATGAGACTTTCGCCGCCCCTGGGAATGAGAACATCCACCAGCCCGTGGAGCTTCATAAGCTCGACGGCGCAAGCTCTGTCGGTGGAATCTATGAAACCGATGGAAGCCCGTGATATGCCCATGGAAGCCAGCGCATCCGATAACACTTCGACTAAGGCTTTGTTGGATTTAATGGCACTGGAACTTCCACGCAAAATAATAGCGTTCCCACTTTTTATACACAAGCCGGTTGCGTCAACAGTTACATTCGGTCGGGCTTCATAGATAATTCCCACAACCCCCAGCGGTACCCTTACTTTTTCAACAGTCAACCCATTAGGTAGCTTCCAGCCCTCCACAATTTCACCAACAGGATCTCTCAGGGAAGCTACATCCCTTAAGCCTTCCGCCATTTCAGAGATTCTCTTCTCGCTGAGCGTAAGCCTATCCACAAGAGCGGCGCTGGTCTTGTTTGCCCTCGCGCTTTCGAGGTCCAATTCGTTGGCAGATAAAATCTTGTCTTTTTTTTCTTCAAGCTCCCTTGCCATAGCGTAAAGCGCCCTGTTTTTTTCCTCCGCCCTGAGTTTCGCAAGCGCTCTTCCCGCCTTTTTGGCATTCTCCGCGATTCTTTTAACCTCACTCATTTGTCCCCCCTGGAGTTTCAAGTACTAGAAGCTGGTCTCGGTGAACCAGCACCTCACTGCTATCGCCTAGCACTTCCTCTATCTGGTCGCTCCTCAATCCCTTGACCCTCTCGGCTTCCCGGTATCCATAATTTACAAGACCTCTCCCGATATACCTTCCGTCCTTGCAAAAGATGTCAACGCAATCCCCCGCGCTGAACTCCCCTTCGATTTCCACAACCCCCGCGCTCAAGAGGCTTTTCCCCTTTTCAATCAGAGCCTTGGCAGCCCCTTCGTCGATCACCAGCCTGCCAGAGCTCTGCTTCGCAAAACCTATCCAGTGCTTCTTGGATTTGATAGCTTTGCTAGCTAGAAAACGCGTTCCAACTTCTTTCCCCTTC
>JAQURN010000123.1 GCA_028715585.1 Actinomycetota bacterium
GCAAAGAGGAAACTCACAGAAAGGTTCGACTCGTACAAGAGCCAAATAAAACCAAACAAGAAGATGAAAATCGCAGCCCCGCCAAGAAAAACAGAAAAGTCAAAGAAGTTCCTCTGGGGTGATATGGGGGTCGAGGCGACCCGCGGGGAATAGAAATATAGATAAGCACAAAGACCCAAGACTGATATACAAATCGCGATTTTAATCCAACGATAGATGGCTTGCGATCTCGCTTTGAGCTTCGTTCTTAAGCTCTCCCCCAGATGAGCAAACCATGCTCGCAACGGTTTTAGATTGAAGAGAAGAAAGAAAAGGAAAATGGCTGGCAACATCCATATCAATATATCCTTAGCGAAAAATCCACTAAATACCCCTGCAAACTTTTCCATGTTTCGTTTCACATAGAGGTATTGTGGGAATCTCGCGTAAATAGTCACGCAGAAGGACCCCAGGAGAAGAATATTTGGGAAAACAAATCTGCCCCTTCTTTCATCGGGAATGAACAGCCAAACAAAAAGCACAAAAAGCATAAAAACAATAAAAAGAGCGGCTTCCGGCCTTGTAAGAGCTGCCACTGTGACACAAAGGCCAGAAGTTATCGCCGATGCCTTTCCCCCTTTGTCTAGATATTGGACAAAGAAAAACAGGCTCGCAAGGACGAAAAACTGGCAGAGTATCTCGGAGACAGGCGACTTGGAACACCAAACTTGCAGATAAAACACGGTTGCCAGCGCCGTGGACGCTCCAGCGGCCCAAGTGTTCGAAAACCGTCTTGCAAGAGAGAATAGTACGAGCATCGACAGAAGGGAGAAAAATGGAATCACGTATAAGCCGCCAAATGGACCGAAAACTCTTATAAAAATCGCAATCCATACGGGAAGAAGATGATAAAGAAGTGCATAAAGAGTCCCGTCGGAAAAACTTCGCACATAGTAAGGCATGAACTGGGCAATGTCGTCATCAAAGAACGTCTTTTTCTCCGCCTCATCCATCACCTTTAAGTAATCATCCTTGATTGTGAGGGAGCCAGTCTCCGCTAGGTGATAGCCGGTGTTGTAGTAATAGCCGGGATCTCCATCGCCAATGATGTGCTCTGAGGGAATGAAAAACATCCCGAGACCAAGGATAAGAAGTGCGATAATTACTGCCAGCTCCTTCTTTGGTGGCTTTTTCTCAAATATCCTCACGCCCGAAGCTGAGAAAGCAACCCATATGATAAGGCAGATAAAGGCAAGTGCAGCTGCCAGCAGCCGAAGCTTCAAAAAACCAATTTCCGCAAGGAAAAGCGCGACAAGGGAAGATATGGAAGCGCTAAAGCAAATGACAACCAAAAGCCTGGTAAGCCAGTCAGAGCCTTTTTCGTCAAACAGACTGCTCCTTAAGAAAAAGTATCCGGGGAGGAAAAAGCACAGGGGAAACATTACTATGAGCTTGACTAATTTCATGAGCATGCGCAAAAACCCCTCGTATATAAGTTTTTCCAGGACAAACTAGCCTGCAAATCAAGCCTTTTCAGGTTCCAGAGCCACCGATTTATCTCGACCCTTCAATTTTTTCCTCGAAGGAACTAATAAGCTTTTCTTTTTCGGCAATAGCTTGTACAAGCATTTTTACCTGATTATCCTTTTCTCTTATCGTTTCCTCGAGTTTCCTCGCGTAATCGCTAGCTTCCTGGAGTTCCTTCGACATCGATTCAATCTGCCTTGACTTAGACTTAAGTGCTTCCTCGAGTTCAATAACCTGAGTATTATCCCTTTCCCTTGTTTCTTCCTCGAGTTTCCTCGCGTAATCGCTAGCTTCCTGGAGTTCCTTCGACATCGATTCAATCTGCCTTGACTTAGACTCAAGTGCTTCTTCGAGTTCAATAACCTGAGCCCTTAGCGAGCCGAGGGAACGAACGCGCCTTTCATTTTTGTCAATCTCCTCCGTCAATTCCCGCAGGCGAACATCCTTTTCGGCTATTTTCGCCTCGAGTTTCCTCGCGTAATCGCTAGCTTCCTGGAGTTCCTTCGACATCGATTCAATCTGCCTTGACTTAGACTTAAGTGCTTCCTCGAGTTCGGCTATGCGTGCCTTCGCCAACTTCAATTCGGCGACATGGCTCTCGATCTGACTTTTCAACTCGCCAATCCGACTCTCGCTTTCTGCCAGCTTTTCCATGAGAAGTTTATTCTCGCGTTCAGCCCTGATTTTCTCCTCCGAGAGTCTTTTCACCTGGTCCTCCTCGCTAGCGGGAAAAGCCTTCAACACGTACTGGAAAGCTTTCGCTTCCCAATGAGCAAAAGACTTGACTACCTCCTCGAAATTTGAGATTCCCAAGGGGTCAAGCGCTTCCCTGACACGATATTCCGGAACTTCTTGCTCCGTGAAATCCACCGTCTCCACGAGATAACCGCAGCTTTCCAGAAGATCGCTTATGCTCTGCCTCGTGAAAAAATGCAGGTGAGTGTCATCGAGAATCCCCATATCAGCATAGTCGAAGCGCCCCTCCAAAAGCATAAGCCTGACACTTGCGTGGGCAATGTTTGGCACGGACACCACTATATACCCCCCGCTCTCGAGAACATCCCTCGCCTGGGCAAGAAGACGAGAAGGGTATTTGAGGTGCTCTATGACATCGCCAAAAAGGCAGACGTCGAACTTTTCTTCCCCCACTTCCGCCACGAGGTCCACTGTATCTAAATCACAAACGATAACGCGGTCGCATACCTTCGCTGCTTCTTCTGCCATAGCAGGGTCAATCTCAATGCCCACAACGTAGCACCCACGTTCCTTCAATACCTTCGCTACATTACCGGTTGCGCACCCGAAGTCGAGGACCCTCTTTCCATAACCAATCAGCTCTATCTCCTTGGTGTGAGCGCTATTGGAATCCGACAGATTGACCAGCGATGAATAGTCTTTGGTCACGAAAGCCCCCCAAGCTTCTCAAGAGATGCTACTTGTCTTTTTCAAAACTAGTGCATAACCACATTGGTGAAAAAGAAGCTGGTTAAGTTTGCAAATGTTTTCGTTCATCTGCTTAAAGAAATCAACCTCTCGAGGGTCTAGCTCCGCTTCGCTAAAGTCCAGGTTCAGCTCACTCAAGCACTTCCCGTCTTCCTCGGCAAAAGGGGAATCAAGCCATATCAGAGCCGACTTGGTAAATCCCGAGGAAACACATAGCGCTTCCAGCGTATCGGGATGAACTGGGTAAACCCCACCTAATCCCTCGATACCATAACCAGCGGCCGCATAGATTGAAAATGGACTCGGTGCCTCCACGATGAGAATCCCTTTATCTACAAGCTTTTTATTCAGCATGTAGAATACTTCCAAGGCACGAGCCGGGGGCTCATAACCTACGAACCGGGAAAGCACCACCCCTTCCACGGAGGCATCCTCGAATGATTCGAGGAAATTCAGGGAATCACCCCGTGTTACATCCAAACCACAGTCTCGGCAATACTCGACAAGGGCAGGGTTTTTCTCAACTCCCCTCGCGGAAACTCCGTCGTCGCCCAAGAGCTGAAGAATTTCTCCTCGCCCACACCCCAGCGAGAGCACGAGTCTTCTTCCTTCCAGGTATTTGAGATATGTTCTCGCGCGCTCTTTCGCCTGCGCAAGCGAGCCGTGGAGTCTTTGTTCGATATCCAGGACTTGATTGGCAGTCAGTAATTCTTCCTCGATGTTTGGATAGCGCAGAGGGGCAGAACAAACCAAATTAGATGACTTCTGCCCCGCCAGTTCGCGAAGCTGTTCATCGAAATCAAGCATCTGGCGCTGCAAATAACTGTTGAAGTTCTGAAGCATGGCTCGGAGCATGGCAAGATCCCTGTGAACAGTTGTGCCAAGGATGTCTTCGTTGACTTCCAGGTAATCAAGGTATCGCTTCATCTCGTTGATGGTTCTTGCCACATAGGCATTGAAGAGCCTCTGGTTCTCGAGGGCAGGTGTCATGTACCACGACACAGCTCTTCTTACAATCCGCTTCACGAACCTTGCTACCGGACCTAGAACCTTCCGCCCGGAAGAGGGCTCGCCGGGAAGGTTCTTGTCGTGATACATGTTCGCAAGATGAAGATTTTCTCGAAGATCTCTATCTTCAAAAGGCCTGACCTGGTGGCCATTCGGCGATGTTTCCTGGATAGAAGCAATGAGTTTATCTAGCTCCTCCCCCCCGAGAAGCTTACTCTTTTCACCACGCTCTCTATCATCAACCCTCATTAAAGTCACCGTCCATCACTTGAAACTCCACCCTACCTCAAGGCGATTTGGCCTCTACGTTTATCTCCACAGGGATATAAAGAATCCCGACATCCCCCATATCGCTGTTCACCTCAAATGTTTCCATGTTCTCCCGCCAATGGTACACGGTAAGCTGATCACGCGAATGACAAGTTGCGGAAACAGAATACCGGCCCTCGAGCATCGGAAGGGATTTCAAGTGAAACTCCACAACCCCTTTGCCCGCCA
>JAQURN010000124.1 GCA_028715585.1 Actinomycetota bacterium
GAAGGTGCTTATAGGAGCTCCCTCGAAAAATCAGTTGCCAGATGTTTGACGGCAAACTGCACTGTGATTTTTTAAGGAGACCAGGATAGATAGGAGGTTTTTCTGAAAACTAAAGTTTCCAAAGAGGATAAAAACAAGGTAACCCTGAGGATTGAGGCTGAAGAAGAAGACCTCAAGCCGATAGTTGACAAGGCGTATCGCGACATTGCCAGCCGTGTGAAGGTACCCGGTTTCAGGAAGGGGAAAGCGCCCAGGGAAGTTATAGACAGGCATTTTGGGGCTGACAATGTTTGGGTGGAAGCGCTTCAGAACGGGCTCGGCATGCTGTATCTGCGAGGAGTCAGGGAGGCAGGAATTTCTCCCGTGTCTGACCCGGAGGTCGACATAGTGGAGAGCCAGAGAAATAGCCGGCTGGTTTTCGAAGCGAAGGTTGACGTGAAGCCAGAGGTAAGCGTCAAGGACTACAAAGGAGTTGAGGTCGAGAAACCAAGCGCGGAAGTTACCGAAGAAGACCTCCAGAAGGCGCTCGATGAAGCGAGGCAGGGATTTGCCACTCTCGAGGTTGTGGAAGGGCGACCCGTTCAGAAGGGGGATTATGTAATCTTCGACTCCAAGGTCATCGCCAGCGAGGTGCCGGAGGAGAGTTCCATGATTTCTGACAGGATGGTAGAGGTTGGCGCCGGCGATTTCTTAGACGAATTCGATGAGGAGCTTGTTGGAGCGAAGAAAGGAGACATCCTCGATATCGTTGCCACCTTCCCCCTTGACTACGAAGACGAGGCTCTTGCTGCCAAATCCGCGACCCTCAGGACGATTGTGAAAGAAGTGAAAAGGAAGGTTCTCCCGCCTCTGGACGACGGGCTCGCGAAACAAGTTTCCAGCTTCGACAACCTTGATGACTTCAAGGAAGACCTGAAATCCAGGATAGGCGAGATGAAGCGCAAGGCAGCCGAAGATACGGTGCGGGAGGAAGTCATAAAGAAGGTTACCGAAAGCACTTATGTGGATATTCCAGAGTCGATGATAAAAAGAAGCGTGGAAATGGAAATAGAGCGCCTGTCGCGCGATTTTGAGGAACGCGGAGTAAGTCTTGAAAATTACCTCGACTCTCAGAAAGGCAGAAGACACGAGCTCGAGACGGCTCTCCGTGAGCCCATAGTTGAGTCACTTAGGCGAGAGCTTGTCCTTGAAGCGGTTGCCAAGGCCGAGGGTATCGAGGTTTCCGACGAGGAAGCCAGAGACTATGTAAGGGAGGCAGCCCGCAAGGCTGGAGCTAATCCCGATGTGGTGCTCAGCCAGCTAAATGAAGAAGGTGCTCTCTATGGAGTGAAGTCGAACCTCATGCTTTCAAAGGCAGTGGATTTTCTGGTTGAAAACGCCGTTTTCGAGGGAAAGGCAAAACCAGAGGCTCAAGAGGAAAGGGCAGAGGAAGCAAAGGATAGTGAGGGCGATAAGGGTGATTGATCGAAAGCACCCGGCTTGATTTAAGGAGGAATGCAAGAAAAATGAGATCACAGCTTGTACCGATTGTAGTTGAACAGACGCCCAGGGGGGAAAGACAGTTCGACATCTATTCGTCCCTACTGAAGGAGAGAATTGTATTCATAGGGATGGAAATAGACGACCACCTCGCAAATCTGGTGATGGCTCAACTTCTTCATCTCGAAAGTGAAAATCCCGATAAAGACATAAATATATACATCAACTCTCCCGGGGGAGTGGTTACCAGTACGCTTGCCATCTATGACACCATGCAGTATGTGAAGTGCGATATCTCCACAGTCTGCATCGGGCAGGCGGCGAGTGGAGCAGCGGTCCTACTTGCCGCGGGAACGAAGGGCAAGCGATTTGCTACGCCGCATTCGAGGATATTGATTCACCAGCCGAGTGGAGGCGCGAGTGGCCAGGCGGTTGATATTGGGATACAGGCTCGTGAAATGCTGAGAACGAGAGAAATGCTCGAGGAAATCATGGCATCCCACACCGGGCAGCCGATAGAGAGGATACATAAGGACTCGGACAGGGATTTCATAATGGTTCCAGAGGAAGCGAAGGAATACGGGATAATTGATGAAGTGATATCTCAGAGGAAGACGACGGAAAGTTCTGAAAAAGCCGTTTAGGTTCACGTCCTGAATCAAAGAATTGGGGGTGGAAATTGGCGAAGTTCAGCGAAGGACAGGATCTTCTCAAATGTTCCTTTTGCGGGAAGACTCAGAGATATGTGAAAAAGCTGATTGCGGGACCTGGTGTCTATATCTGTGATGAGTGCATAGAGCTTTGCAACGAGATAATAGCGGAGGAGCTAGGCGAGCAGCCTGGTGTGCAGGTGGGAAACCTGCCAAAGCCCCGTGAAATATACGATTTCCTGGATGAGTATGTGGTTGGGCAGGAAAAAGCAAAAAAAGTTCTTTCCGTTGCGGTTTACAACCATTACAAGCGCATTCAGGTTGGCTCTCTATCGAATGATGACGTGGAGTTGCAGAAGAGCAACATCCTATTAGTTGGGCCTACTGGATGTGGAAAGACTCTCCTTGCTCAGACCCTAGCTCGGTTCCTGAACGTGCCCTTCGCTATTGCTGACGCGACAAGCCTGACGGAAGCCGGATACGTGGGGGAGGATGTGGAGAACATCCTCCTCAAGTTGATACAGGCTGCCGACCTCGATGTGAAGAAGGCAGAGACTGGCATCATATACATAGACGAGATAGACAAGATTGCGAAGAAAAGCGAAAGCCCCAGTATCACGAGAGATGTTTCCGGTGAAGGTGTTCAGCAGGCGCTTCTAAAAATACTCGAGGGAACGGTTGCCAGTGTCCCTCCACAGGGGGGGCGTAAACATCCCCACCAGGAATTCCTTCAGATTGATACCACGAACATACTTTTCATATGCGGCGGAGCCTTTTCTGGGCTGGAGGATATCATAGAGGACAGAGCAGGTCACAAGGGAGTTGGATTTGGGGCGGAGGTGAAAGGAAAACACGAACGTGACCTTGGTAGCATTCTTACCAACATAATGCCAGAAGACCTTCTCAAATATGGAATGATACCCGAGTTCGTGGGAAGGCTTCCCGTGGTGGCAACTCTCCATCAGCTTACGAAGGAGCACCTGAAAAAGATATTGGTCGAGCCCAAGAACGCCCTTGTGAAGCAGTACAAGAAGTTTTTCGAGTTCGATGGCGTGGAACTCGTATTCACCGACGGGGCTCTGGACGAGATGTGTGAAAAAGCGCTTGAGAGAGGTACTGGCGCGAGGGGGCTGCGCGCGATAGTCGAGGAGGCACTCCTCGGAACCATGTTTGAACTTCCCTCAAGGTCCGATGTAGTGAAATGTGTGGTGACCAGGGAAGTGGTAGCGGAGAACTTTAAACCTACCCTTCTCACATCAAAGAGCGGTAAAAAGAGAGCCGAGAAACTAAAAGGCCAGGAAGAAACCGCTTAGTACTTTTCTGAAAACTCGCTTATCTCCCCAAGGGCTTTCTTGAGAGGTGACCGGGTAGTCTCTTCTAATTCTTCGCGTATAAAGGCCCACCGCCCCCCTATCTCTTCCACCGAGCTAGTCAGTTCTTGCCCTTTCTGCTCGAGGTCTGACAGGCGATTTTGTATCTGACCAAGTTCCTGTTGAAGGTCCTTGAGATAGGGATTTATCTCTCCTAGTGCTCTTTTAGCCTTGCGGTAGGACTTCATCGCGTTGCTGCCGATGGTGACGCACGTGAGGATTAGAATGAGTACTGGAATAACGCAAATCAAAACGTAAATCCATACCATGATTTCCCTCCAAGTTTTTCCAGGGATTTTATCATAAAGAGTGACGTTGCTCTCGGGAGAACCGCGCTGGGATTTCATGCGTATCCTTGAACCTCCTTCCCTCTAAGTTTAGTATTTACGAAGTCCTCAGTGACGGGGGTCGGTGGAGGACAGCGCCGGGTCCCCGAGCGGGGGCGGCGGAAGCCGTCCCTTCTTTTGGTTCTGTTATAGGAATTCCCGCGGCTTTGGCTGCTAGAAGCCTGGAGAGATAGAAGATGGAAGAAATGAAAAAGGTTTACGAGCCTCTTTCTGTGGAGGCTCACTGGTACGAGTTTTGGAAGGAAAAGAAGTATTTTCACGCGAATCCCAACTCTTCCCGACCTCCATTTTCGATGGTCATACCACCGCCCAACGTTACTGGGGTCCTGCACATGGGGCACGCCCTCAACAACACCCTTCAGGATGTTATCGCGCGGCATCGGCGAATGCTTGGCTACGAAGTGCTTTGGATGCCCGGAACCGACCATGCGGGAATTGCCACCCAGGCGGTGGTGGAGCGGGAGCTCGAAAAAGAAGGGAAGAGCAGAAAAGAGCTGGGAAGGAAAAAGTTTATAGAGCGAGTGTGGGAATGGAAAGAAGAATATGGAAGCAC
>JAQURN010000125.1 GCA_028715585.1 Actinomycetota bacterium
ACCTTCGAAGAAAAGGTACTGGCCACTAGCAAGGGATATCTTCGAGAAAGCTGCCGCGAGTTCTTCGCGAGCTTCTGAGCTTGCGATTGACAGGAAGCTCTCCAGGTGTTCTCTTTCGTTCATCGCCCTCCCCACCTTGGTCGGGGTGGCCGGATTTGAACCGGCGACCTCAGCGTCCCGACCGCTGCGCGCTGACCTGGCTGCGCTACACCCCGAATTTCGAGAAAAGCTGCCCGATTCAAACCCAAACTCCTCAGTTGGGGTCTGGGTAGCCATAGATATTTTAGCAGAGTGGCAGGGCGAGCATAGTGTAAGCTGGCGTAGTAGGCTATTCTGCGTTTTTCTTATCGGGATGGCGTGTCCGTGTTAGAATCTTCTTGCTCTTTTTCTCGTGAGGATACCCCTTTTGTCTGAACGACATTGATTTAGGGGGAATTGGAGGGCGCAATGCTTACCAAGTGGTATGTTAACAGGAAAATAGAAGAACTCGACAAAGAGATGGATGAGCTTTTTTCCGATTGTAAAAAGGGCTTTGTGAAAAGTTTTGATGGAACCCGGATTGGATACAGAACAGTCGGAAAGGGACTCCCTATTGTCGTAAGCTCGGGTGTTTTTACGTCTTATATGTTTTTCCACAGCTTCAAAGATTATTTTTCCTCTGCGCACCAAGTTCTTTTTTGGGATTATAGAGGTCATCCTACGAGCGATGTCCCCTCTGATCTCGATTCCATATCCATAGAAACTTGCGCGAAGGACCTCAAAGCGGTTATGGATCATCTGGGCATAGAAAAAGCTATTCACGTAGGTTTTTCTATGGGGGTCATGACGATTATCGAGGCGTATAGACAATACCCTGACCGAATACTTGGCTTGGTGCCGATAAACGGACCTTACTCGAATGCGTTTGCTTTTGTGACTCAGCTAAAAAAGGCGCAGGAACTCATCGTTCGCTTGCTCGACTTCACCTCCAGGCATTCCTATGTGGTGGAGTGGGCAAAGCCGCTCTTTGTGTTTCCAATCAACGCGCCGATAGCGAAAAGAGTGGAGCTAAATCCCACTCTCTTCCCCGAGCTCGAGATGGAGCTTTACTTCGACTATATCGCGAAGATTGACTGGAAGGCTGGGATCAAGACCCTTGCCGCGATGGGAAGGTATGACGGCGAAGATGTCTTGGAAACCATCGAAGTGCCTACTCTCATTATAAGCGGAGAAAGAGATGGTTGGACTCCCCGCGGTATAGCGGATGAAATGCATCGAAGGATAGGAGGCTCTGAATTCGCCATGATTCCAGGCGGAAGTCATGCTACCCCGGCGGAAAATCCCGAGATGCTGAATTACAGGATTGACATTTTCTTAAGAGAACACTTTGGTGATTTAGGGAAGAAGACAACTCTCAGCGGTTCGAAGGCGAGAAAGCGAGTTAAAACGTAGCTCTGGTCCGTGACCCTGCTTGACGGAAGTGCTCAAATTCTCTGGTAGTTGACTGTGCTTTCTTTTCCCTCCAGGACGAAGAGTGGGTCGGAGTCGAGGAGGCTCTTCAGCCAATTTATGTCAGTGGGCGCATAGAAGATGGGCTTGATTAGCGAATCATTGTCCTCGATTTCACCGATAAGGTTGGGGTTACTCCTTCCCTGGGAGGCGAGATGAGCCATGGGCGTGGTGGAGTAGAGGCGGAAATAGGGGTTTATCCCCACCGTTTCTGGCCTTAGTTTTTGAAAGAGCTCTATAGTTTTTTCAATTGATTCCCTTGTTTCCCCGAGCATTCCAACCATCAGGTCAATCGCCACCTTGATTCCCCTTTCGCGGCATAGTTCAACGAAGTTTTTTACTGCCTTTCCCCCGTTGATTCCCTCGTTCCATAGCTCCCAGCTATTCACGGAAAGAGTTAGGCTCTTGCAACCTGAGTGAAGTGCTCCGTCTGCCATTTTCTTATCGAATGGCGAGGGGCGGAAATAACCCGTCCACTCGATGTCGAGACCCAGTCTCTCAATGGCTTCAAAGAGATGGAGGGCCCCCTTTTCATCTAGGTTCACTTCCGAGTCGCATATGAATATGGATTTCACTCCTAGGGCAACCAGGCTCGAGAGCTCTTTCAAGAAGTTTTCTATTTCCCTTGTGAGCAACGGTTTTTTTCTTTCCACGCAAAATTCACAGCTTCCCGGGCATCCTTTTTGGAACTCTATTCCGAAGAAGGATTCCCTTTGAAGATAAGGTTGGTAGTCAATTGCCCGACCTCTCGTGTGGACTATATTGGAGGCGATACCAGCTTCCCAGCCATCTACGAGAGGTGGAAGTTCCTCCCCACCTTCCAGCCGATCGGCAGCCTGGACCATGGCTTTTTCTCCTGGTCCTAGGATGAGGGAGTCCACACCGAGATAGTCTTTCAAGCCCAGGCTGGCACAAAGTGTCGCCGAGCCTCCAGCTACGAGCTTTGCGCCGTTTACTTCCCTTGCGGCTCCTATCAAGCGAGGGATTTCCCCCAGGAGGAATTTTGGTGGGTACGTCGAGACATCCAGGTTTCTAACCGAGAAACCCACGAGTGTGGGCTTTGATTCCTCCAGGAATGAGATGAGCTTTGAAACCGGGTTGTCCTCGAAGGCAAGGTCAAGAGTTTCGATTTTGTGCCCCGCTTGGGAAAGTGGCGCAAGGAGGTATTCGATGCCCACCGGTGGCACCGGTGGCTTTAGATACCTATTCGTGTTTATGAGAGCTATCTTTTGAGCCATGTCAAGGGGGAAATCCAAGCTGTAGCGATTTCAACATGAGGCAGATTGCCCGCGTAAACGCTACCAGGCTTGCCATATCTTCGAAACGGCAACCCCCAGCTCACGAACATCCCCATTTCCCAACACCTCGTCAGGGATGAATGTGAAGTCGTTGATTATCTCTATCATAAGGATGTCTTCCGCCGATGGCTTCTCAAAGCTCACCTCCGACCAACCACCCTCCAGGCTGTAGGTTCCCGCGTCTCGTCCGTTTATTACTACCCTACCGCTTGCTTTGCCTGCCTCCTGTGGATATCCTTGCATGAGTATTACCAACCAGTTGGAAGATTTGTCGTTTTTTATGATACATATTGCCCGGCGTTGGGTGTAGCGAAAGCCGTTATCCTCGGTTTTTTCCGGCGCTCGCCAGCCCCGCAAGTCGGGACCGCGCGCGGTGAACAAGTCAAGCGATTCTGAGTAGTCGTCAGGCTTCAGGGAGGAGATGTATATTTCCTCGAGCCGTTTTTTGAAGTCGGGGAAATCCGCGGGTGTCTGTGCGGCGCCCTCTGATTCTTCCACCGGAGGGCCCTGTATCATCGGTGCTAGATCACACGCGGTAGCGATTATGGACTCGGGGTTTATCTTTCTTGGTTTCCCAATCGGGGTGTTGAGCTTCCTCCCATTCAAGTTGACACCGGCTCCGGTGAAAAGCAACTTGAGCGAGCGCAGCGCGCTTATCCTTTCGCCGTGGGAGTAAATCTTATCTCGGTTCAGACGCAGTGCCCTGAACACTTTTTTCGTGCTCTCCATGCAATCCGGTCTGAAGTAGGTAACCTCGATATCACCGCAATACAGGCCGAGCGGAATCGTGTAGGTGGTAATCGTGAAAAGCTGCTCGTTCATCCCTGCCTCGTAATCCACATTCCCATCCAGGTATTGGTATTTGGGGTCTAAGATGGATCTGAGTGGCTCGGATATTAAAAGCACAGTGCCGCCCGGTTTTGTTACTCGTGCCATCTCTCTGATGGCTTGTGAGCAGCTGTGCAGGTGGTGCAGGGTGGATCTGCAATAGGTGATATCGAAAGTCGCGTCCTCGAAGGGTATCCGGTGCGCGTCGCCAAGCACCCGGTAAAAGTAGTTCGGATAGACCTCTGGGTTTCTAGTGGGGAGGCTTCCCGTATAAGCCACCTTGTCATCCCAAAACCTGACGTAGCTCAGGTGATAAAGCTCTACGTCTTGCGCCACCACTTCCGCTCCCAGGTCAGCGAAGTACCTGGTCTTCTCGCAGAGTCCTGCGCCTACATCCAGAACTCTTGTTCCTTTTCCCACCCGAAGTCGCTCGACCGCGTTGTCGAAGTAGCCATCCGCTAGAGTACGATTTTCCAGGTTAACTTGCTCGGACAGCTTTTGCTTGTCTTTTTCCAAGCCCCCCTCGCTTGCTACCTTCTTTTTTGTTTCGATGCGTGCCAGCATTTCCTTTATCATGCATGACCAAGTGCTGTCTATCACCGCCAGCAATGCTATCCCCTCTATGAGGGGGTATTTACGTCCACACGCCGAGCATGTGAATGTGCCCTCGTACACATGGCTGTCCCTGTATTTACTTACTTCGAGTTCCAGCGGCGCATAACAGAACGGGCAACAGGTTTCCAGCAGCAGATTGTCCGTCAAGGTTTCTCCATGTCGCCAAC
>JAQURN010000126.1 GCA_028715585.1 Actinomycetota bacterium
ATACATCACATTGAGTTCGGCTTTGAACGCCACCCAGCGCTGGGGAAGTTTTTCGGCAAACGAATCTATTGAGCTTTTCCCATCCGGATCAGAGCTTTTTTTTGACTTGCCCTCCTGCTGGTTCTCCGTTTCCCAATCCCCGCTTTCCTCCTCTCTCTCGTAATCTGCCCCACTTCCAATAGCACTCCTCAAATCCGCCGTCGCGGCTCCCATAAACTCCCCGAGTTTCCTATGGGCAAACGAGAGAGGAGCAGGCGGCACCACTGTCCCATACATAGAGCTTGCCTTTTCAAATCTTTCCAGTATCCCAAGCGCGCTTGTATATCCATATTCAGCTTCCCCAATCTTGCTCAAGGCTTCCACTGCCCCCGAGAATTCTTTGGCGACCGCCGCCACCTCATCCATGTAATCCGAATAAGGGTCGGAAAGGTCCGCTAAAGACCTCCCGCGGACCAGGTACGTTCTCATGAGATTCGTAAGCTGCTCGCAGGAAGGAGGGAAGTCCAATTCGTTAACTTTTTTTTGGCCCTCCAATAAAGACTTGCGGAAACGCCCCAGTGAGTTTTTGATTCCCTTTTGTTCATCGAGTGAAAGAAGCCAGTAGTTCTCATATTCGCCCAACTTTTCCTCTGTGGTATCGATGATGCCTTCCATAGCCTTCGAATATTTTTCTACTTCTTGTTGAGGCGAACCGCAGGCAGAGGAAGACAAAACGAGAGCCGAAATAAATGCCAACAGGAGAAAATAGGTCATCACGGCTTTCAAAAAACCCTCGCGCAAGAAGGAAGCGAGCTTTTTCATCATCAATTCAGAACCTTTCCAGGGCTCAAATAAGACCTCTTACCAGGGAGTGCCAAAATCAAGCTCCCGTTCGGTTAATATAATAGCACCAGGCTCTTAAATCGCACCGAAACAAAACAAGCGATAGGAAAGTAAAGGAAAAAACTACTTGCCCCCAAAGAATGTAAAGATCACGAACCCCCATACGGTTAAATGCGTTGCAATCCTCCTCCTCTTCCTCGCGCTCATCCCCTCAAACGCTGGGTGTGCTAAGCAAACCGCCGATTTCGACCTCTCTTTTAAGCCTTTTGGCATCAATGAGCTTCTCGGCTTCAAGATAGAAGTTGACCTGGCAACCTGCGGAACGCAATTGCAATCGGAAGAATTGCAAAGAATCGCAAACCGGGTTTCCGAGCTAAGAGGGCTTGAGTTCTCAAAACCAGCAAAGTTCAGGAAATGTTCGGAGACAGTAGTGCGGTATGAAATCCTCCAAACCTTTTCCGAAGAAACCCCCTCCCAGGAACTGGAATCTGATAGAAAACTCCTAGCCGCGCTTGGACTCATCCCAGCGGAGGAAAACCTGGCAAAAACTCTTATGGAAATCTTAACCGAGCAAATAGCAGGCACTTATAGCACAGAAACAAAAGAAATAACCATCATGCAAGAAAAACAAGCAGGTGAAGCCACCGAAGAAATTACGATTGCGCACGAGGTAACGCATTGCCTCCAGGATCAGAACTTTCACCTGGATATGCCGCCGCTCGACGAGGAATCATTCAATGGCGACAATGAAATTGCCATACAATCGCTTGCCGAAGGCGACGCAACGCTTACGATGCTAGACTATGCGGAAAAATACTCGGATATCGTGAGCCTCATGAGGGAAGAATCCCAAATTCCAGATAACGCCTCGGAAAAGTTGGAGAAAGCTCCGTTCTACATAAGAGAAAGCCTTCTCTTTCCCTACCAGGAAGGATTGGAATTCGCAATGTATCTAAAAACCATAGGCGGCTACGATGCGTTGAACAACGCTTTTAGAAACCCTCCTCTTTCTAGCGAACAAATAATCCACCCGGAAAAATATATAGCCAGGGAACAGCCGAAGGTGATTGATATTCCCGACCTTTTGCCATTCCTCCCCAAAGGGTGGAAAATGATAAACAATGACTGCGTGGGAGAACTCGACCTGAAATTATGGTTCGAACAGTACTGTGGAGCGTCCACTTCAAAAGACGTATCCTCAGGATGGGGGGGGAACGCCATACAATACTACCAAGGGCGCCGAAATAATTATCTTCTGGTAAACATATTCGACTGGGACAGCAAAGAAGATGCCCAGGAATTTTTCGATGGTTACAGAAATCTCATCTCGGAAAGGTTCGGGAAAGTAAAAGAAAAAAGGAGCGGGGAGAGCTTCTACATGCTTGAGGACACAGATGATTCCTTCTTCTGCAGCATCGACGAAACCCAAACTTTGTGCTTGCAGGCTAACAAAGCCTCCCTTATCCAGGATGTGGCGCCGGCATTTGGGGCACTCGGAGGATTGATGAAATGAAAACGAACATGCTTCTCTGCGATTACGCTGAAGCGATTGAGGGAAAGCTCTATATCATGGGCGGCGGCTGGTCTCTCTGCCCTGCTGGTCCCAGAAATATGTCCATAGCCATGCTGATTCTGGTTCCTTGGAATGAGACGAATACCCAGCACAAACTCACGCTAATGCTTTTAGACGAGGATGGAAACCAAGTAAACCTGGGCGAGCCCCCGCGGGAAGTGAAACAGGAAGGCAGCTTTGAGGTAGGAAGGCCACCTGGAGTCCCCCCTGGCTCCGATATCGGAGTCGCTCTGGTCTTCAATTTTATCGGAATACCTTTTACTCCCGGGGCTGGCTACCGCTGGCAGTTAGAAATCGATGGCCAGCCAACGGACTATGTATCGTTTCGCACCCGTGGGAGCTGAGCTCGGGAAAAGAAAAGTCAATCCGTCCCGAAGCCAAGCACGTTGTGCCCCCCGGTTATCACTCCTCCATAGTTGAAGTATATTGGCCTCTCGACCACCACTTTCGAGCTTGCCGATATACAAGCTGACACATCGATTCCCCTTCCTACAACCTCATTCACGAATATGGTGAGCCGCGAATGTGGATTTATCCGATAGCCCTCCTTCTTCGAGCTCCCGTCTGGAAACACATACTTGATTTCCACATCACACTGCTCGGTATCGCTGGGATTCTGAAGCGTGTACCATGTATCGAAACCGGTTCTGCACGTACCCTCAGCAAGGAAATATCTGGTCGATGGAGCGGGATTCCCCAGCGACGCTTCTCCCCCACTCCATCCCTGTGCTCCATAGAGAAAATACATCGGTCTCGCCGCGATAATGGGGACATCGGATGTTACCTTGGCTGAAACATCCTGGTTGTCACCCACCTGAGCAAGAACATCAACGGTAGCCCTGCTCATGGGAGGAACGATTTCTTCCGATTTTATCTTCGCTCCCGTCCCCGTCATATAGGTGATTTCGCACTTCGCCATCTGGCCATTGGGGTTTTGAATCGTAAGCCATTCTTCGAAACCTGGATGGGTAGCACCCTCGGCAAAATACCAGGTATTCGATGGGGAAGTCGCGCCTGCCACGTTGGAGCCGTCAACGGCAAAGCCGTGATAGTTGAAATACATGGGAAGCTCCGCGGCAAGTGGCAAATCCGAACTTACTTTTGTTGCCACATCCTGGTTTATTCCTATGTCATTTTCAATCTCAATGGTCTTCCTAGAATGGGGAGGAACACCATACCTCTTCACGATATTCTGGCCGCTGGAAAGCATGTAACAGACCTCCACTGACGCGCTCTGCTCGAAAGAAGAGTTCATGAGGCACAACCAAGGTTCGAACTCCCCATCCACCGGGTTCTTTCTCGTAGTTCCCTCGGAAAAATACCACTCCCTCTGGAGAACGTTTGTGCCCATGACGTTATGCCCACCCTTCCAGCGGTTTCTGTATATGAAATACATGGGCCTTTCGCATACGATTGCCTGCTCGGAACAATGGACCTTCGCCGAGACGTTATGCCCCTCGGGAACGATATCCTTGACCCTTACCGTGTCCCGCTGGCTTGGCGCCATGTGTCTTTCAGCGCTTATCATCGACCCATCCTCGAGCATAAAGGAAAGCAGCACCTTTGCGGGCTTGTCACCAGGGTTGAGAATGCAGATATACTCATCGAACTCCGGAAGCGTGTTCCCTTCCGCGAAATACCAATCTTTGGCGAAATTTCCTACAGAAACTTTCTTTTCTGCGCGTCCGGTGTTTCCAGCCTTGTCCTCAACCACCCAGCAGATATTGTGTTCGCCTTCCTGGGCGCGAGATAGATCCCAGATATATTGGAATTCCTTGCCGCCGTTGGTTTGCACCTTCTTGCCGTCTATGTATAGAGTTCCAGATTTCAGTCCATTCCGGTCGCTCCCCCTACCACTCACCCTGCAGGAATCCTCTGAATTAAAGCCAACCTGAATCAAATCTTTTTCCGGCTTGTCAATCACGGCATCGGGACTCCTGGTATCCACTTTGACAAGGCGGGACTTTTCGCTTTCGACATTTCCA
>JAQURN010000127.1 GCA_028715585.1 Actinomycetota bacterium
GTAGACGCTTCAAAGGTCTTGCACCTCAATCAGACTGCCATGGAATACGCGAAGCTCATTCTGGAAGGCGCGAGCGAGGAGATGGCTCTCAAAAGAATGGCTTCCCGTTACCGCGTTGACCCCCTGGTGGTCAAAAGCGATTACGAGTCTATGAGAGAGAAGATAGAAGCGTTTGGGGCGGAGGAAAAAATTTGCCCAGTTTCATACCTTGGCATCGAGAGAATAAAACCCTTCGAGACACCGGTGTCCAGCCCTTACAGGATGGACCTTGCGCTGACCTACCGTTGCAACAACGACTGCGTGCATTGTTACGTGGAAAGGGAAAGAAATTTTCCGGAAATCCAGACGGGCAAGTGGAAAGAAATCTTGGACAAGGTGTGGGAAATAGGGATACCGCATGTTGTCTTTACCGGTGGGGAGGCTACCCTGAGGGATGACCTGATAGATTTGATTCAGTACGCAGAGGATATTGGACTGGTCACCGGGCTTCTAACCAATGGGAGGCTACTCGGGCTGGAGGGCTTTGTGGAAAAGCTCACCGATGCCGGTCTAGACCACGTCCAGGTAACTATCGAATCACATGTCTCGGATGTTCACGACCGCATCGTGGGAAGCCAGGGAGCATGGGAGGAAACGGCGCGAGGGCTAGAGGCGGCAATCGCTTCCCCGATATACACCATCACGAACACAACGCTAACCAGCCTGAACAAAGCCACGATACCCGAAACCGTTGATTTCCTTCACTCAATTGGGCTCGAGACCATCGCCATGAACGGGGTAATCTATACAGGCGGCGCAAAGGGAGGCGAGATTGGAATCCCCGAGGATGAGATGTCCGAGATACTGGTGGATGTGCTGGAGAGGGTGGGCAAGCATGGAATGCGCTTCATCTGGTACACCCCAACCAGGTATTGTAAGCTCGATCCCATCTCCCTTGGCTTGGGTCCGAAGCAGTGCACGGCTGGGAAATACAACATGTGTGTTGAGCCGAACGGCGACGTGATACCTTGCCAGAGCTACTTCCACCCTGTCGGCAATATCCTGGAGGATAATTGGGGCGCGGTATGGAATTCCAGCTTGCTCAAGGACTTGAGAGAGAGGAAATTCGCTCCGCCCGAGTGCTTCGAGTGCGAGACATTTTCGCTGTGCGGAGCTGGCTGCCCACTTGCCGGAGAGGCTGGAACGCTCCATTGTATCGAGAGCAAATCGAGCGGATGACTCCCCTCGAGCACCTGTTCGCATCTCTAGTTTTTAGAAGAGAGGATTCCTAGTGGTGCTTTTTTCGTCATCGGGTGCAGTTGAACCGGAAAGGATAAGCAATTTTCTCTCAAGGCAGGCATCTCTGACAAAGCCTCACAGAAGGCACCTTTACAGAAAAGTAGGCATCGCGAGAAAGAAACGCGTCCTGGATGTTGGGTGTGGAACGGGCGAAATCACGGAGGAAATTGCCGCCCTCGTAGCCGGCGAAGTTATAGGGGTCGATGTTTCCCATAAGCTTATCGATTACGCAAGAGAAAAGAGAGGATTTGCCAAATATCAGGTTGCGGATTGTGCGAGTCTTCCCTTCGAGGATTATTCATTCGACCTCGTAACCTGCAATTTCTTCCTGATGTGGGTTCGAGAGCCTATTCACGCCGTTTCCGAGATGGCAAGGGTTCTCGAGCCAGGCTGCCAGATACTTATTTGCTCCGAGCCTGATTACGGCGGAAGAATCGAATATCCTCCCCACCAAGAATTTAGCGGCGCGCTCCTGCGGTCTTTAGAAAAGCAGGGAGCAGATTCACAAATGGGAAGGAAGTTTTACCAGATAACACACTCGCTCGGCATTGCCACCGAAGTTGGGGTCTCGGCAACGCCCCTATACGGGAAGCAGCTGGAGAAAGAGTTCTTGGCGAATGCCGACATGTTCCTCGAAGACATGGAAGCAGTGACCTCGAGGGAAAAAGCAGGGTGTATCATTAAAGACGAGTTAGCGCGGGTCAGGGAGAGCAAATTGGTTCTTCTCCCTATTTTCTGGGCTCTAGCGCGCAAGGAGGGATGATGTTGAAAGCGCTTGTGATTTATCACACAAAGACGGGACACACGCTCCAGGCTGCGGAAGATATCGCTCGTGGTCTTTCCGAAAGCGGCATAGAATGCACTATCAAGGCAGCCAGCTCGCTGACGGAGTCTGGCAAGAGCGACTTGGACGAGTTCGACATAGTTATCTTTGGCACCCCCACTTACGGCAACAGGTTGTACCGCCTTCCAGCAAGACCCGTCGAGAAATTTCTCGATTCCCTTTCACCCCGTGGACTTGAGGGTAAGACCTGCGGCGCTTTCGCGGTAAACGCAAGAATGGGCGGGAGCAAGCTGGTCAAAAACATAGAAAAACGTCTTTTGCGGCTTGGGGGAAAGGTCGTCACCGGCGGACCAGTCATAATAGCAGGGGTGCCATTGAGCCTCTGGAAAGGGCGCGGGGCTAGCCCTAAAGATGTCAATAAATGTGAGGAATACGGCCGGCGGGTGGCTTCCGAGGCAACCAAATAACTAAAAAGCCAACGGCCTGCGAAATCGGTGAAGGAATATAACGGCTCCAGTGGAATAAGCACTAGAGCGAAATGCACTCCAAAAAGGGGGCTTTTCAAACTCCCCGGCTGGATCGGCCACGTGCAGCCCCCAGTGCCATCTCCTGCTGCCGGGCGTCCCCGGGGAGTTTGAAAAGCCCCCTTTTGATTTTTTGAAAAAACACCCCGGCTTTATCATCAGCCGGGGTGATTTCTTAAGGTTCTCAACACGCCCCTATACGGGGATGTCCATCGTGGTTACTTTGCCTTCGCTATCTATGTGCTCTATCGCAATGGGCAAACCTTCACCCATGCCCATTCCTTTTATCGCATCAGGAAGGAGCTTTATGAAGTCAACCGGATTCACAGCTGCCTCTGGGGGAAATACTCCCTTCTCCTGTATATGTCCTCTCCCCATCATTATGGCCCCCATGGCGGCAGGTATTCCCGTCCCTTCACCCATGCCCTTCTCGCTCGAGAACATATAGAAATTGAAGGTTTCGTCTTTTCCGTCCTTCTTGCCTTTCATAACAACCTTAAGGCAGCCGAACGCCGACTTTACTTCCGCCTTTTTTATGAGTTCCTCCCTTTTCTTAAGAAGGAACGCAACACTGAACTCAAGCGGGTTTACCATGTTCCCCTCTACCTCGAGCGGTTCGGCGGTTGTAAGCCCCAAGTGGACGACCTGCATTATGAGCTCGTAATATTCCCTGGGCGCAACGATGCCAAGGTTTGTAACCCTCTTCACTCCCGGGATATAACGCGGAATCGTTATGGTCTCGGGATGGGGGTACGGATAAACGGGATATACGGCGAATTCCCTAAATTCACATTCCCCAGAGAGCGCCTTGTATTTGTCGTCGAGGAGCCTCATCGTCTCGAGTTTGCCATCGAGGTAGGCGGGTATCTCTATCTCCATAGAGTGAATTCTGTGCTTCACGACCGCGGGACCCTCTACCGCCTCACCGCCGTGGATGTGGTAAAGATCCGCCACCTCAAGCTGGTCCAGTGCGCTATCAGCGATGAACTTCACCATCACGTTCGCCACCCCGGGCGAACTTCCCATTCCCACCAGTGCCGACACCCCGGCTTCCTTTGCCTTGGAATCCATGTCTAGCATGATGAGCGTGGGGTCGAGGTCGTCGCACACATCCACATAATTCACCCCTGCGTCAATGACTGCGCTGAGTATCTTGGGACCAAATTTGTAAAAGGGACCAACGCAGTTGAGGACGACGTCAGATCCCGAAACCACAGACTTGATGCTCTCTGGGTCGTTGGCATCCACCTTGGCGGCGCTTACCTTCGGACCAAGCTCTTCCGCGAGTTTTGCAACTTCGTCATAGCGATAATCGGCAAGCACCATCTCGTCAAAATAATCTCCGTTGGCAAGCGTTCGCGCAGCGGTTCCGCCCACACTTCCACATCCACCAAGAATCGTCAGCTTTGACATTTCAACACTCACTTCCTTTCCTACTTCACCTACTTCACTCTAGGTTGCTCTTCGAGAGCCATCACCTGAGTATCTCTACAAGCCAGAAGGGATTATAGCAGATAAAACAATTTCATGTTCGCGCCAATTGTTAGCGTTGCTTCCCTCTGCTAGACTCATCTTCGGAGAGATGGCCGAGCGGACTAAGGCGCACGCCTGGAGAGCGTGTGGGCGGCTAAGCTCCGTCCCGTGGGTTCGAATCCCACTCTCTCCGCCATTTCCTTTTTCTAACCTCCCGCGGGATTCGAACCCAGGGGGGATTATCTCTTTTGCTGGGGGAACATCCCCCCAGCAATCTAAGTTAGGGGGGTAGAGGTCGCGATAGCGAC
>JAQURN010000128.1 GCA_028715585.1 Actinomycetota bacterium
TGGACATTCGATATCAAGGATGAGGATGTATGGTGGTGTACGGCGGACATCGGATGGGTTACCGGCCATAGCTACATAGTTTATGGACCACTCGCGAATGGGGCGACCAGCCTCATTTTCGAGGGAGTTCCTACCTATCCCAATCCCGACCGTTTCTGGCAGGTGGTCGAGAAGCACAAGGTTACGATTTTCTATACCGCGCCCACGGTCACACGTTCCCTTATGCGCATGGGGGATGAATGGACAGAGACTTGCGACCTTTCTTCTCTTCGCATCATCGGAACTGTGGGCGAACCAATCAATCCAGAGGTTTGGCTCTGGTATTACGACAAAATAGGAAAGGGGCGTTGCCCTCTCATCGATACATGGTGGCAGACCGAGACCGGTGGTGCCTTGATTACCTCTACCGCTGGGGCTACCGATATGAAGCCCGGCTCAGCTGGATTTCCTTTCCCTAGTGTAGTTCCCATAATACTCAGGCAGGATGGGACTGAGGCAGACATCGGCGAGAATGGGTTTCTCTGCCTGAAACGCCCCTGGCCGGGGATGATGCGCACTATTTATGGAAATCACCAGGCTTTTATCCAGAATTATTTCTCGATGTTTCCAGACGTTTACGTGACTGGTGATGGTTGCATCAAGGATGAGGACGGCTTTTACTGGCTCCAGGGCAGAATTGACGATGTCATAAATGTTTCCGGTCACAGGATAGGAACCGCTGAGGTGGAAAGCGCCCTGGTGAGCCATGAGTTCGTGGCGGAGGCAGCAGTGGTAGGTATGCCACATGAAATCAAGGGACAAGGCATCTACGCATATGTCACCCTGAAGGAGGAATACGAAAAAAGAGATGGAGTCGAGCTTCGGAAGGAACTCAAGCTCCATGTCAGGAAGGAAATAGGACCGATTGCTACTCCGGATATAATTCAATTTACCCCCGCTCTTCCCAAAACTCGCAGTGGAAAGATAATGAGAAGAATTCTCAGAAAGATAGCGGAAGGGACTGCTGACTCCCTGGGTGACACGAGCACTTTGGCCGATCCGTCTGTGGTGGAACAACTGCTCGAGGGCGCGAAGAACGTGATGGCAGATCAGGCGAAGTGACAAGTCCAGGTAGGCATGGCGACAGATTAAAAGTGAGCGCACTAGCGATAGTTTATTCGAAGTCCATTTTCAGGAAATACATCCCGTCATCGACTTTCTTCTCTACGCGGAAGGCTTTTTCGAACACGTGGAGCATTACGTTATTCTCCAGGGCGACCTCGGCAGTAAACGCCAGGAGCCCCCGGCTTTTGGCTATGCTGGTGAGATATGAGAGGAGTTCTGTTCCTACCCCCATATTTTGATACTCGTCCTTGACTACTAGAGCAACTTCTCCAGTGAGAGTTTCCTTGTCGATGTCAATCTCTCCCATTCCTATCACTTCTTCCTTTTCGCCCTCAAGTAAAAGCGCTAGCATGATGATTCTTTTTGAAAAATCCACTGCTATGAAGTCCTGCAGCCGTTCGTGGTGCATGTCTAGCCGCCGGGAGATGAATCTTCTAAACAAGGTTCTATCTGAGAGGGAATAAAAGAAGTCTTTCAGCAAGTGCTCGTCACTTATCTTAACCGGTCTCAGGAATATCTCGAGACCGGTTTTGGTAGTTCTGTACGTTTCCAGCTCTTCGGGGTACCTCCCGCCTTTTTGAGGTATGAAAGCCTGGTCTTTGTATATCAAGTTGAGCTTTTTTCCTTCCTCTATGAGCCATGGTTGGAATTTGGGGTGGGCGATGGAGATGAGCTCCATTGCCCTATTCCTTATATTTCTTCCGTGGAGGTAGGCTATTCCGTATTCGGTTACTACGTAGTGAATATCTCCCCTGGTAAGAGTGACGCCGGCTCCTTCCCTGAGTAGAGGAACTATCCTCGAGTTATTTCCATCCTCGCTTGTTGAAGGAAGCGCGAGTATCGCTTTGCCGCTTTTCGCAAGCACAGCTCCTCGCATAAAGTCCGCTTGCCCGCCTATGCCGCTGTAGAAGAACTTGCCTATAGACTCAGCGCTTGCCTGTCCCGTAAGGTCTATCTCCAGCCCGGCGTTTATGGCAGTCATGTTGTCGATTCTCGCGATGTTTAAGGGGTTGTTTGTGTAATCTATGGTTCTGAATTCTATACTCGGGTTATCATCTATATAGTCATAGGTTTCTCTTGTCCCCATACAGAAAGTTGCCACAGTTTTGCCCCTGTCGATGGTTTTTCTAGAGTTGTCTATGACTCCTTTTTTCAAGAGCTCTACGATGCCATCTCCGAGAAGTTCGGTGTGGACTCCAAGGTGTTTTTTATTCTCGAGGCCTTTGAGGATGGCATCAGGGAGGCTTCCATAACCTATTTGTATTGTATCCTCGTCCTCGACGATGCGGCTTACGTATTTTCCTATCTTATCGGAAATTTCCAGCGGTGCTTCTGGTCTAAACTCGAGGATATCTTCGTCAAAAGGTATCAGAAAGTCTACGTCGCTTATGTGTATGAAGGAGTCACCATGTACCCGTGGCACTTTGCGGTTCACCTGGGCGATTACAACTGAGGCATTCTCAATCGCTGACTTGGTGATGTCAACGCTTACTCCGAGACTCATGTAGCCGTTCTTGTCGGGAGGGCAAACCTGCACCAGCGCAACGTCTATGGGAACCATTCTTTTCTGGAAGAGTTCTGGAACTTGTGAGAGGAAGATTGGCGTGTAGTCGGCGAGACCCTCGTTCACCGGTCCTCTTGTGGGGTCACCAATGAAGAAGGTGTTAGGACGGAAGTTTTCGCTCAATTTTTGGTCTGTATACGGTGCTACTCCAAGTGACCATACCTGTAATATCTCCGCGTCGAAGATGGCCTTGGGATGGGAGTTGACGAATCGGACCATCGAATCTACCAGGTATTGAGGTTCCCCGCAGGCAGTGCTGATGAAAATGCGGTCGCCTCTGTGGATGGAGGTAAAAGCTTTCTCGATTGAGGGAAACTTTTCCGGAAAGGATTTGCGGAGTTCTCCGAGCTCCTCAGGAACTTCTTTTTGCGTCATCTTTCCTCCAACAGGTTTCTTGTGGGGGTTCACAAAGTTTTTTGGAAAACCTAATACGCTCGACACCCTGGCAAACAGTCTATCAAAAAGCTTTTTCAAATCAATGAGATGTTGGGATAAGGGAGAGTGTATATATATAATAGCGCATAGCTCTATTGAAATTGAAAAGATTGACTTATAACATAATGGGCGAGTCTTTTGGTGGTGGGAGGTCAAATCGGGTTAGTTACACTCATCCCGAGATCCAGCAGGGCGGGTTTAGTTACTAAACGGATTTTTGTATGGTTCTGTTTTTCTGAAGGGAGGAAACGTGTTTTATCTTCTAGCGGCAGGTGCCAGTGGCGCGGCAAGCGCTTCAACCATTGGGGGTCTTACCGGCTTTCAGTGGGCGATTCTGGGGGCGGCTCTTGCTTTTGCCGGCGGGGGAGCGGGCTCTGCCATGGGTATTACCTATGTCGCGAACGTGGGAAGTGGAATACTCGTAGAGGACCCAGACAAGTTTGGCCCCTTGCTTCCTCTCCTTGCCATTCCAGGAACACAAGGCATTTACGGGTTAATAACCGCGATTCTTGTAACCATAATGTTTGACCTTCCCAAGCTCAGCGCAAGCACCGGCATAATGGTCTTTTTCTCCTGCCTTCCCGTGGCGCTGGTCTGTCTAGTTTCCGCCGCTTTTCAAGGTCTAGCTGCTGCTAGCTCCTCAGCCATGGTTGCTCGCAGAACAGAGGAAGCAGGGAAAGCGCTGGTGATTCCCGCACTAGTGGAGACATACGCCGTCTTCGCTCTCATCCTCACCATTTATCTCTTCACTAGAATAGGTTAGGGATTTTCCTCGAGGACGCGAGATGCCACTCAAAGAGCTTATCGGAAGCATAATAGAGGAAGCCCAGAGGGAAGCCGAGCTGAGGATAGAGGAGGCAAAGAAAAAAGCGCGCGAAATGGAGGAGGAGGCTCGGAAAAAGGGCGAGGCGGAGTACAGTGAAATACTGGAAAACGCGGTTCGGCTGTCTCTTGAGGAAAAGAACAAGCGTCTTGCCATCACCTCCATCCAAGCGAGAAACGCACTTTTGGATGAGAAGCGCAAACTGATAGATGAAGCCTTCGCGCGGGTCAGGCAAAAAATGGAGGAACTTAGCGAGGAAGAATACTTAGAGCTTATGGTTAAGCAAGTGGTGATGGAGGCCTCTGAGGGAGGAGGGGAGCTCATACTTTCCCCTCGAGATAGAAAGCGCTTAGGTGAGAAGCTCGTTTCCCGCGCAAATAGAATGCTCGAAGAGAAGAAAAAACCTGGGAGAATTTGGCTCTCAGATGAGAC
>JAQURN010000129.1 GCA_028715585.1 Actinomycetota bacterium
AACCTCGCGCCCACCGCGATTATGAGGTCTGTCTCCATCATCGCGTAGTTCGCGTAGGAGGTTCCGTGCATCCCTAGCATCCCTAGCGAGAGCTTGTCAGTCTCTGGAAAAACCCCCTTCCCCATGAGGGTGGTAGTAACAGGGATATCAAGCATCTTCGCAAGCTTTCTGAGCTCTCTCCAAGCATCAGAGATGACAACGCCGCCGCCTGCGTATATAACTGGTTGCCTGCTCTCAAGTATAAGCCTTGCCGCCTGGCGAATCTGCCTCTTGTGGCCAGCGTAGGTTGGCTTGTAGCCCAAGAGCTTGGACTTTCCTTCTGGGTACCTGAAATCAAATTCGCCTCTCGACACATCCACCGGCAAGTCTATTACCACCGCCCCGGGGCGACCAGTAGTCGCGATTAGAAAAGCTTCCTCTACTATATCTGGGATATCTCTCGGGTCCTTTACCAAAAAATTGTGTTTCGAAACGGGTTGGGTTATGCCAACCGTATCCGCTTCCTGAAAAGCGTCGGTTCCTATTAGGAGTGTGGCAACCTGACCGGTGATGGCTATGAGTGGCACGGAATCCATGTTGGCGGTCGCTAGCCCGGTTACCAAATTGCAAGCTCCGGGACCACTCGTCGCCATGCACACTCCCACCCTTCCGGTAGCCCTGGCGTAGCCATCAGCGGCATGCGCTGCCCCCTGCTCATGCCTGGTAAGCACATGCCTAATCTTCGAGTTGTAGAGGACATCGTATACCGGAAGCATTGCTCCTCCCGGATATCCAAATATGACCTCCACACCATGCTTCTCGAGGCATTTAATCAAAGCCTGAGCGCCTTGCGTTCTCATTTACCACCCCCACCTTCACGGTTTTCCTCGCCCGGGCTGAGCACGGCTCCGCTAGAAGCGCTCCCAACAAGCCTCGTATAGACCCCCAAAAGGCCGTGGAGCTTCGCGGTTTGGGGAGGCTCCCAAGCCTCGAGGCGCCTGCTCAGCTCCTTCTCATCCACCATCACATCAATCCTTCTATTCTCCACATCAATCTCCACCATGTCTCCATCCTGAACAACGGCAATTGGGCCTCTCGAAGCGGCTTCAGGAGAAACATGCCCCACCGCGCCTCCCCTCGTCCCTCCTGAGAATCTTCCGTCAGTAACCAATAAAACGCTGTCCTCCAGGCCAACCCCAGCCAGGGTCGCGGTTGGCATGAGCATCTCCCTCATTCCAGGACCCCCCTTGGGACCCTCATATCTTATGACGACAACGTCCCCGCTTTTTATTACGCCACCCCTTATTGCCTTCAAGGCTTCCTCCTCGGAATTAAAAGTTTTAGCCGGACCTCTGTGCCTTCGCATCCTCTCGCCCATCGCGGCTTCCTTTATCACCGCGCCCCTCGGGGCAAGGCTACCCCGCAGAACCGCGAGGCCTCCAGTGGGAGAATAAGGGTTGCTAGCCTTCCTTATCACATTTTCATCGAGGCTTCTCGAGTTACCAATAAGCTCGCCAAGCCGCTTTCCGCTGATGGTCATGGATTGCGTGTTTATCGCCCCTATCTCGGAGAGCTCACCAAGCACAGCCATGATTCCGCCCGCGCGATGCAAGTCCTCCATGTGGTTCTTGCTTTCCCCAGCCGGGGCAATCCGGCAAAGATTGGGTGTGTTTCGACAAATTCTATCAACATCGTCGAGCTCGAGAATTATCCCGGCTTCCGTGGCAATCGCTGGAAGATGGAGGAGAGAATTAGTTGAACCGCCAAGCGCCATATCCAAAGCCAAGGCATTATAAAAAGAGTCCTTGGTGAGAATCTTCTTCGGAACCATATCCTCTCGAATCATCTCCACAACTCTGTATCCGGTTTCCTTTGCCAACCTGATTCTTTCAGCCCACACAGCGGGAATGGTCCCATTCCCTGGAAGTGAAAGCCCCAACGCTTCACAAAGGCTGTTCATGCTGTTCGCGGTGAAAAGCCCGGAGCAACATCCTGCTCCAGGACACGCCTGTCTCTCTATTCGCTCGAGGGTTTCGCCATCCACATCAGGTGAGGCGCTAGCTTCCATTACCCTTATGAGGTCTAGGGACGTGTCGTCATACCTCCCCGAGAGCATAGGACCTCCACTCACCACCGCCGCGGGCACGTCCAGCCTCGCTGCTGCCATCAGCATCCCGGGAGTTACCTTATCGCAATTTGGAACCAGCACAACACCGTCCAGCGCATGCGCCTTCACCATGAGCTCCACAGAATAACTTATTATCTCCCTAGAGGGGAGAGAGTATCTCATCCCCTCGTGCCCCATGGCGATACCATCACAAACCGCCACTGTGTTGAAAAGGAGAGGAATTCCACCCCCCTCTAAAATTCCATCCCTGACTGCCCTGTTTATTCTCTCCAGATGAGAATGACCTGGAACCAGATCGTTCGCGGAACCGGCGATGCCCACAAAAGGTCTCGACATCTCCTCAGGTGTCATTCCGAGCGCCCATAGCAAAGACCTGTGCCCAGCCCTTTCTCTTCCCTTCTTGACACTGTCACTTTTCATACAGTTTCTCCCCCTGGGGATACTGCAGACCCAGCCTTCTTTTTCTCTATTTCGGCAATTATGGCTTGCGCCATTTCGCTTGTCTTCGCATCGCCACCCAAATCGTAAGTCACCCTCTCTCCTTTGCGAATCACCTCTTTTACACCGAAGATAACATTTGCCGCGGCTTCCTTTTGACCAATGTGCTCGAGCATCAAGTACCCAGAAAGTATTTGCGCGGTTGGATTCACTTTATCCATGCCTTTGTACTTTGGAGCACTTCCGTGCGCGGGTTCGAAGACCGCGAGGTCTCCATCGCCGATATTGGAACTCGGAGCAATCCCTAGTCCCCCAACCAGTCCAGCACAAAGGTCACTTATGATATCACCGTAAAGGTTGGGCATTACCATAACATCGTAGATATTTGGCTTTTGGACAAGCTGCATGCACATGTTGTCAACTATTCTCTCTTCGTACTCGACATCAGGATAGCTCTTCGATATCTGCCTCGCGATATCAAGGAAGAGTCCATCCGTCATCTTCATTATGTTCGCTTTGTGAACAATGGTGAGCTTCTTTCTCGAGTTCCGCCTCACGTATTCGAAGGCAAAGCGGATAATCCTCTCGGATGCCCCTTTTGTTATGACCTTTATCGATTCGGCAACCCCAGGGGCAACCATATGCTCGATGCCGGCATAAAGGTCCTCCGTATTTTCCCTTATCACAACCAAATCCACTCCGGGATAGGGGGTTTTCACTCCTTCTATGTAAAAAGCGGGGCGCACGCAAGCATAAAGATCAAGCTTTTTTCTGAGAGCGACGTTTACGCTCCTGAAGCCGCTGCCAACTGGTGTCGTGATGGGGCCCTTGAAAGCAATGCCATTCGCTTTGATGCTTTCTAGAACGTTGTCTGGAAGCGGGGTCCCACATTCATCCATTACGCCCTCGCCGGCTTCTACTCGCTCCCACTCGATTTGCGCACCGGCAGCTTCCAGGACGGCAACTGCCGCTTCAACAATCGACGGACCTACACCGTCGCCAGGAATCAGGGTAACCTTCTTCATTCCTCATCACCTTGACAAAATTCTTGATGGAACCCTTTATGCTTTCTCATGTAGGGAACCAACCCACCCTCGGCAAATATCTTGAGCATCGCTGCCGGCATGGGAGCGCACTCGAGTTCAATCCCTTTGGTAATATCCTTGACTAAACCCCCCTCGAGGTCAATCTCGAGCAAATCCCCATCTTCTATTCCAGATGTATCGCATACCACCGCTGCCAAGCCGCTATTTATAGAATTTCGATAGAATATCCTCGCAAAAGATTCCGCCACAACCGCCGCAACGCCCGCGTGCTTCAAGACAAGTGGAGCCTGTTCTCGGGAGGAGCCGCAACCGAAGTTCCGCCCCGCGACTACGAAATCTCCCTTCTCGAGCTTCCGAGAAAATTCCGGGTCTAAATCCTCCATCGCATGCGAGGCAAGCTCATCCATGTCAAGCGTCTTGAACTTGTACTTTCCAGATATGATGTAATCCGTGTTCACGTCATCGCCAAATTTGTGCGTTTTCCCCTTCAACATCGCCCAAAAATCCTCCAATCCAGTGATTCTCGTAAAAGCTTATACCGAAAAGTCAAACGATATATTTTCTCGGATCGGCAATACTTCCTTCGACACAGCTAGCAGCGACGGTTGCCGGGGAGGCAAGAAATATATTGGCTTTTGGATTTCCCATCCGTCCTCGGAAATTTCTGTTGGCAGTTGAAACAACGTTTTCGCCATCGGATGGCACGCCCTGATGCGTCCCCACGCAACAGGCACATCCTGGA
>JAQURN010000130.1 GCA_028715585.1 Actinomycetota bacterium
TGCGGACGATTCTCTTCGTGGATGAAATCCACAGATTCAACAAAGCCCAACAGGATGGCTTCGTGCCCCACATAGAGGACGGTACAATAACGCTCATTGGAGCCACAAAGGAAAATCCTTCCTTCGAAATAATCTCTCCCCTGCTTTCGAGAACGAGAGTCTATGTGCTCGGGAGGCTCGAGAATTCCCACCTTGAAAGAATCATAGAAAGGGCGCTCAGCGACAGGGAAAAGGGGCTCGGCTCCCTTAAAATCCAAATGGATGAAGAAGCCAAAGAAATGATAGTAGGCATGGCTGACGGCGACGCCCGCATAGCCCTCAACTTGCTCGAGCTCTCGACTTTCCTCGCAAGGAAAGTCGAGGGGGGTAAGCGGAAGATAACCTCCAAGCTCGTCATGGAGGCAGCGCAGAAAAAAACTCTCCTCTACGACAAGGCGGGGGAAGAACATTACAACCTGATTTCCGCGTTACACAAGAGTCTTAGGGACTCGGATCCAGATGGCGCGCTTTACTGGCTCGCGAGAATGCTAGAGGCAGGAGAAGATCCACTCTACATAGTGAGAAGGCTGATTCGATTCGCCTCGGAAGACGTGGGCAACGCGGACCCCCAAGCGCTCACGGTGTGTGTCAGCGCGATGCAGGCATGCCATTTCGTAGGCATGCCTGAATGTGACCTTGCCCTTGCTCAAGCCGTTACATACCTTGCGAGCGCCCCGAAAAGCAACTCCCTGTATGCCGCTTACGGAAAAGCAAAAAAAGATGTCGAAAAGTTCGGGTCACTTCCGGTTCCACTACACCTAAGAAACGCGCCCACATCCCTCATGAAATCCATCGGTTATGGGAAAGGCTACAAATACGCCCACAATTACCCGGGACACATCACGCGTCAGGAGCATCTCCCCCGGGAACTCGAAGGAAAGCGCTATTATCTTCCCAGCGAGGAAGGGTTCGAGCGGGAAATCGGAAAGCGCCTTAAAAAGTGGCGAGAGGAACTCGAGCGCCGAGAAGAGTAGCGGCAGGCCCTCAAACCTTCCCGAAAAGCTGCCTGGAAATGACAACCCTCTGAACCTGGTTCGTACCCTCGTAAATCTGGGTTATCTTCGCGTCCCTCATCATGCGCTCCATTGGGTAATCCTTCATATATCCATATCCGCCCATCAATTGGACACAGTCGGTCGTCACCTTCATGGCGGTATCGGTCGCGAAACACTTAGCCATCGCGGAAAGCCCAGAGTATCCGGGTGCTTCCTTCTCCACCATCGAGGCGGCATGGTAAACAAGTTGCCGCGCTGCCTCAACCTGCATTGCCAGATCTGCCACCATGAATTGGAGACCCTGAAGAGCGGCAATAGGCCTACCGAATTGCACTCGCTCCTTCATATAATTTATGGTGTATTCCAGTGCGCCAGCCGCGCAGCCAACGCCCTGCGCGCCAATAGAAGAACGGGTTCTGTCGAGTGTCATCATGGCGAGCTTGAAACCAAATCCCTCTTCGCCAAGCAAATTCTCAGCCGGGACCTCGCAGTCCTCGAATATCAACTCGCGAGTTACCGTCCCGCGGATTCCCATTTTGTTTTCCTCTTTCCCAAATTCGAATCCAGGAAAGCCTTTTTCCACTATGAAGGCAGAGATGCCTCTCACTCCTTTCCCTGGGTCGGTCATCGCGAATATGGAATAAGTATCAGCGATGCCCCCATTAGTTATGAAGCATTTCACACCATTGAGAATATACTTATCGCCTTTCTTTTCAGCTCTCGTTTTCATGGAAGCCGCGTCACTTCCCGCTTCCGGCTCGGTAAGCCCGAAAGCCGCGAGCTTGTTCCCGCTTGCCAAATCTGGAATGTATTTCCTCTTCTGCCCTTCGCTCCCCGCAATCTTGATAGGGGTCGAGCCAAGCTCCTGGCAGGCAAGGATAAGGGATGAACTCACGCAAACTTTGGCAATTTCCTCTACCGCTACGCAGAGGGTAAGCAAGTCTGCTCCTTCCCCACCATACTCCTCAGCAAAAGGAATGCCCATGATGTGGTTTTCCCGGAAAACCTCGAGAATATCCCAGGGATATTCTCCTTTCTCGTCTATCTCCATGGCACGGGGCTCGACTTTCTCTCGCACGAGCTCCCTTATTGATTGGCGAAACATCTTTTGTTCATCAGTAAGGTCATATTGCATTTCACACACCCCTCTCCATTGCTAAAATCTCTCGCTTAAATAAATCTTTCTCTTTAGACCTTGACTATCACAGCATCTCCCGTTCCCCCACCACCACAAATAGCCGCCGCCCCATAGCCGCCGCCTCTCCTTTTTAATTCGTTCACCAAACTCATTACTATTCTCGAGCCGCTGGCTCCTATGGGATGTCCAAGAGCAATCGCCCCCCCGTTTACGTTTACATTCTCGGCGGTCTTAGGATCGAGGCCAAGCATCTCGCACGAATGCCAGCACACTGCCGCAAATGCCTCGTTGATTTCAAAAAGCTTGATGTCATCAACTGCAAGGTTGGCTTTCTTTAAAGCTTTCGTGATTGCCTTGGCGGGCACTGTCGCCAAGTACTCAGGCTTGTCCGCCGCCATTCCGGAGGCAACAATGGTGGCGAGTGGCTCCACTCCCAATTCTTTAGCACGCCTCTCGGAAGCAACCACAATCGAGGCAGCCCCATCATTTATGCCAGAAGCATTGCCCGCGGTTATTGTGCCACCCTTCCTGAAGGCAGGAGGCAGGGAGGCGAGTTTCTCAAGGGAGGTGTCTCTTCTTATGTGTTCATCCTTTTCAAAGAGGGTGGTTTCTTTTTTAATCTTTACCTCCACTGGAATTATTTCCTCGGCGAGCTTACCCTCGTCTTGTGCCCTGGCAGCCCTACTGTGGCTTCTCTCCGCCCAAAGGTCTTGATCCTCCCGCCTGGTGCCAAACTCTTCGGCGACCCTGTCCGTTCCCTCCCCCATGTGCCAGTCGTTGATAGCGCACCACAAGCCATCCCTTATCATCCCATCCACCAGCACCCCGTCGCCCATCCTGTAGCCAAACCTCCCCTTCGGGACGTAGTAACACCCCTGGCTCATGCTTTCTTGCCCTCCAGTTACAATGAGGTCCATGTCCCCAGCCCTTATTATTTGGTCAGCCATCGCCAGCGCGGAAATGCTCGAGATGCAAACCTTGTTGAGGGTAATAGCAGGGATATCCACAGGTATCCCCGCCTTGATTGTGGTCTGCCGGGCGGGATTCTGCCCGCATCCACCTTGGAGGACATGACCCATCATTACATACTCGACCTGTTCTCCTTTTACCGAAGCCCTTTTCATTGCTTCCTTAACCGCTATTGTGCCGAGCTCAACCGCGCTCAAACCCATAAGGGAGCCACCCATTCTCCCAAAGGGCGTCCTTGCCATTCCAAGAATTACCGTCTTTTCCAAATCGGTCTCCTTTCATCCGTGCTTAATTTCAAAGCCCAAGAGATCTGGAAAGTACTATTCTCTGTACCTCCGACGTCCCCTCCCCTATCTCGAGTATCTTAGCGTCCCGGTAGTAGCGGCAAACGGGATAATCCTCTATGTAACCATAACCCCCATGTATCTGCACCGCCGCGGAAGCCGCTCTCACCGCCGTCTCGGAGGCGAAAAGTTTCGCGATTGCGGCTTCCCTACTGTATTCGCGCCCCTGGTCATGAAGCCAGGCGGCTTTCAAAACCGCCTCACGCGCCAGCTCGACTTCCATGAGCATGTCGGCGCACTTGAAGCTCACTCCTTGGTTTTTTCCAATAGGTCTTCCGAATTGTACCCTCTTCTTCGCGTATTCCACCGACTCCTCCAGGCAACCCCGCGCAAGCCCCACCGCTAAAGCTCCTATGGCAACCCTACCGGCATCCAAAACCTTCAAGAAGCATTTGAACCCTTCTCCCCTCTTTCCAAGCAAATTCTCCTTTGGGACTCTCACATCGTTGAACGAAAGTTCGTGGGTGTCGGAAGCGTGCCAGCCCATTTTTCTATATGGCGGCGAAACTGAAAAACCTGGAGTTCCATGCGGCACCACGATGTTACTTATCTCTTTCCTGCCATTCGCCTCTCCTGTGACCGCGGTTATTGTCACCACCCTGGAAATGGAAGTCCCGGAATTGGTTATGAAACACTTAGTGCCGTTTATGACCCATTCATCTCCATCGAGAACGGCGGTGGTCTTTGTCGCCGCGGCGTCGCTTCCAGCCTCAGGCTCAGTAAGCCCAAACGCCCCGAGTGCCTCTCCTTTAGCAAGTGGCACAAGCCACTTTTCCTTTTGCTCCTGGGTTCCAGAAAAATAAATCGGCATGG
>JAQURN010000131.1 GCA_028715585.1 Actinomycetota bacterium
ACAGAGGCGACGCTGGAGATTGGAAACACTCGATGGATGAGCTTGCCATCTACGATGCTTCTGCTGTGATTGATGAAATAATCGAGACGACTAAAAAGAAGCCTTTTTGGATAGGGCACAGCCTTGGCGCTCTGGTCTTATATATATATCTCGAGGGAGCCAAGTTCGATGAGTCAGGGAAGGTGGTTATAGATAGAGAGCTTGCCAAAGAGAGAAACGAGAAACTTCTTGGAGCCATCCCGATTGCAAGTCCACCTGCTTTCCTAGGTGAAAGGTCCCATCCCTTTTCCATAGTTACTCGGTCAGCTTTGGGGCAGGCGATTCTTGGCGCCGTGATACTTTACTTTCGCCTCCAAGATAGCTTTGGTGGACGTTGTGAGGTGGAAAAGACAGCCAAAAGGTTGATGAACCATCCTCGCATCATAATGGCGATGTCGAAAAGTCCGCGCAGAATGATGCTTTACAATAGGTCAAACACCGATTCCGACACCACCACTTCCCTTGCCAAGTGGGCAGTGGACGATGTGCCGTTCCGCATGTATGTGCAGCTTCTTGAGGGGATGAGAAGTGGGTATTTTAAGCAATATTTTCCGCTCTCGTTCCGAGATTTCCCCTGCGATTACACGGTAAACGCGAGTCTAATAGAGGCTCCAATACTTTTTGTGGGCGGGGAGAAGGACATGGCTAACTGGAGAACTACAAAGGAATATGGATACGAGGTTGTATCCAGTAAGAAGAAGGACATACTCGTCTTTCCCGACTACGGGCATACAGACCTCGTAATAGGGAAGAACGTAGAAGACGAAGTCTATCCAGCGATTTTACAGTGGATGCGCAAGATTGAGGCGGAGGAATCTTAAAACCTCTTTTGGAGTTAGCTTTCAGAGTTAGGTTACTGGTCAACGTCCCCTCGCGATGATTTTGTCTCGAGAGGATATTTCTGCTAGCTTTGTGTCCATGAAATTAGAATTCGACACCTTGGAAAAAGCATTGGCTTTTTGTGCCGCGAACGGAGCGGGCGAAGCTGAGGTATTTCTGGAAAAGGAGCTATCGCTCGAAGCCAAGGTGTTTTCCGGTTGCTTGGAGGGGTTTTCTCACTCAGAGTCGCGGGGCATCGGATTTCGAGTTTGGTTGGGGGAAAAACTGGGAAGAGCTTACTCTTCTGATATTTCAGACTCTTCCCTCGAGCGCACAGCGAAATCTGCCCTCGAGGTGGCGCGCGTCTCGCCGGAAAGTAGGGAGTCGATGCTTCCCGAGAGAAAAACCTATCCCCCCAAGGCTACCGAGGGGCTTCTCCTCGGTGAGGACCTTGAGCTCTGGAGTGATGAGCTCGAAAACCTGGACCCTGCGAAAAAAATAGAACTCGCCTTTTCGCTGGAAAAACTTGCCCTCCGGTATGATGAAAAAATCAGGGGGGTAGAAGCTTCCTCCTACGAGGAATCCATGAACACGGTGATGATTGCAAATACCAACGGCTTCAAGTCCGCCTACCGTTCTTCTTTTTGCTCCTGTTACCTTGTGGCGATTGCGGGCATCAAAGGGGATTCCCAAACTGGTTTTGCCTTCGATGTGGCGAGAACGTTTAGTGCCCTGAAGGCACAGGAGACAGCCACCCAGGCGGCCTCCAAGGCGGTGAGCTTCCTTGGCGCCGGGCAGATGGAGACCGGAAAGCAGTTAGTTCTCTTTGACAATATTTCCGCGGCGCATTTCATGGGTGTTCTTGCCGTCGCGTTAAACGGCGAGTCCGTGAGCAAGTCTCGCTCGTTTCTGGCTGGAAAGATTGAGCGGAAGGTCGCGAGCGAATGTGTGAGCCTGGTTGACGATGGCATCATGAAGGGGGGACTTGGGACCTCCCCATTCGATGACGAAGGTGTTGCCACCATGAGGAAACTTCTCATCGATGGCGGCTACCTTCGAACCTTCATTCATAATTCTAGTACCGCTAGGCGCCTGGGAACGATTACCACCGGAAATGCCGGACGCGTTTCTTACAAGTCTAGGGTGGGAGTGAAACCTACCAATTTTTTTCTCGAGCCTGGCGGCGCCACCCCGGAGGAACTCCGTAGCGAGATGGGAAAGGGGTTGGAGGTGGTGGAAATCCAAGGAGCTCATGTTGGGCTCAACCCCACTACTGGTGAGATTTCAGTGGGGGTGAGGGGGTATGAAGTTGAGGGAGGAAGGCGCGTGAAACCGGTAAGAGAAGTGACCATTGCTGGAAACATGGAGGATTTTTTGAAGGGCATAGTTGGAGTTGGCAACGACCTTCGCTTTGTTCCCTTCGTTGGCGGAGTCGGAGCTCCTTCGATTTTGGTGGAAGGATTGACCGTCAGCGGGAAATAGAGCTCTTGTTTTCTATTCCGTCCGCCAGATTGTTATTTCTTCGAGGGTTTTCCTAGGCCTAGGAGAGGGTGATTCTTGAGGGTACCCAAGGGTCAGTAGCGCGAGAACTTTCAGGTGCTCTGGAAGCGCTAGTATTTCCTCGACTTTCTCTTCTTCGAAAGCGCGTATCCAGCATGTGCCAAGCCCCAGGTTTCTTGCCGCGAGAACTATGTGTTCTGATGCAATTGAAACGTTTATCGTGGCGTTCACCATCTGGCGCTCGGCATCCAGGTTGCTGTTGCCTCCTACACCCAATGTTCTCAAAATCATCTCCAGACTGGGGCGGAGAGCGCCTTTGAGGAGGAGTTTTATAGTTTGCTTGCTTTGCTCCTTGAAGGCTTCTAAATCTATACAGCACGCAATCACCACTGGCGCCTCTTCTACAAATTTTTGTCCCCTGGCTGCGTCTTTTAGCTTTCTTCTGAGTTCTTTGCTTGTTACTATAATGAACTTCCAGGACTGTATGTTGCTACTAGAGGGCGCCAGCCTTGCCGCTTCCATTATTTTTCTCAAGGTCTCTTCGTTGATTTTTTCTTCTCTGTATCTTCTTATGCTTCTTCTTTCCCGAATGACGTCAAAAACTTCCATTTTTGTCGCTCCTCCCTCTTATCCAAGTCCTTTCCGGAGGTATCTTATCCGATTTTTGTTTTCCCGTGAGGAATTGGCGAAGCAATATAGGTTGGCATTAACTGGGCGATGCATGAATATGGGAGTACAGAGGTTTGCGCTCAAATCTTCAAATCGGATTCGCGTGAAGCCTTTGGAATCTCGAAGGCAAAAGTGGCGCCGCCATTTTCGTTGTCCTGTGCCCATATTTTTCCACCATGGGCATATACTATTCCCTTGCAGACGGCTAATCCGAGGCCCAAACCTTTTTGCCCCTCACTGCCAGTTGACTCCAAAAGGTAGAATTTTTCGAAGATTTTTTGCTTGAGTTCCGGAGGGATTCCCACGCCCGTATCGGAGATGTAACAGGTGAAACTCTCGGGGCCTTGCTCGAGCCGCACAGTGACACCTCCATGCTTTGTAAATTCCACCGCGTTTTGAAGGAGATTGCTAAGGACTTGTTCGATTCTGCGAGGGTCAACCCAGGCAGGGCATGGTTCGTCGGGGCATATAACTTCCAAGTTGAGGCCCTTTTTTAAGAACATAGAAGCCAGGGATTTTGATGCTCCTTCTACTATCTCACGCACGTCAACGTTTTCATACCGAAGAAACAATTTCCCTGATTCTATGCGTGCGAGGTCCACGAGGTCCTCGACCAAACTGTCTATCCGGGTGATGCCCCTCTCAATCACCTCCAGAAGAGTGTTTTCTCCAACGGAGATTTCGCCGTTTTCCGCGGTTCGCTTGAGCAAATCCACAGAGCTTTTCATTGCCCCCAAGGGTGCTCGCAACTCATGTGAAATCACTGCCAGGAACTCAGATCTGGATTTTTCATTTTCCTTCAGTTTTTCGTTCACTTCACCAATCTTGCTGAGTGTCTCGCGTATGAAAGACTCGTAGCGGCGCCTTTCTGTGATGTCTTCGACTCGTGCCCATGAGCCAACCGATTTTCCAGATGAATCTTTTATCCTCAAAAACTGAGTGGAAACGGGAACCCTGCTCCCATCTTTCCGCAGGAGCTCCTTTGTGTATTCGTCGGTATAACCCGCTTTTTTTAATTGGTTGTCGAAGATGTCGCGGTCCACGATGTGCCACTCTGGGGGAGTAATATCAAAGTTACTGAGCCCTCCAAGTTCGGATGTTTCATAGCCGAGGATTTTTGCGAAGGCCGCGTTGCATTCGGTTATTTTCCAATCGAGGTCGAAACCAACTATTCCCTCTGTGAGGGACTCAAAAAGTAAGCGATAACGCTCTAGATTGTTTTGTTGTTTTTTCGGTTTAGGAGAAAC
>JAQURN010000132.1 GCA_028715585.1 Actinomycetota bacterium
CCTCTTGGCATGCTGAGCTCCGCGCTTCCCACAATCGGCGGTAGCTTCAGATATCCAAGCAGGATATTTTCTCCGTTCTGGGGATTCATGGGTGTATGGGGAATCATGATAGGAATACTTTTAGGTGGATTGCCACTGTATGCCTATTCGTTCGCGGATTATCTTCTGGTGCTTTTTCCGTCTCTGCCCAGAGCAGGCATAGCGGTGGCTGCGCTGACTTTCTTCTTCGCTATAAATGTCATCGGAATAAAAACCGCTGCCAGGGCACAAATTGTCATGTTTTTCGTCCTGATAGCGGCTTTGCTAACCTATATATGTGGCGGCATACCCAATATCGACCCTTCGAATCTAACCCCCTTGTTTCCCAAAGGAGTCGGAAGTGTTGCCATTGCCGCGGGTTTTCTTTTCTTCGCCTACATGGGAGCAAACTACATCATAGACCTGGGCGCTGAAATAAAAGACGCCGGAAAGACAGTGCCTCGCTCATTTGCTCTATCGATTCCTATGGTCATCGTCTTATACACACTCATAGGATTAGTTACCGTTGGGGCTGTTCCATGGAAAATCAGCGCAAATCAACCCCTATCCATATCCGCGGAAAAATTCCTTTCCTCTCCACTAGCGATATTCTTCACCGTTGGCGGAGGATTGCTAGCTATGGCTACTACCCTGAATGCCACTTACATGTACGGTTCAAGATATATTTTGGCTTTGGCTGATGACGAGATAGCCCCCCGGGCTTTGGGCGCAGTGAGCAAAAAGTATGGGGTGCCTCATTGGGGTCTGCTCGTCATGTATCTCGTCTCCCTAGCCGCCTTGCCTCTAGGGGCAAGTTCGCTCGAGATTCTCGGCGTAACCGCGTCCATCGGTTCCATCGTCCTTCTCATTCCGATACTCATCGCCGCGTATCTATTCCCGCGCAGGATGCCTGATGTTTATGAGAACGCGCCTTTCAAGCTGAAAGCGCCCTGGGTTTGGCTACTCCCAATTCTAGCCATAATATTCGGCGTTCTTTTCACGATTGCGCTCGGAGTGCAAAACCCACTTGGCCTCGCCCTTTTTGCCGCGTGGATGGTTATCGGAGCTGTTTATTATTGGGGAAGAAATCACTACTTGAGAACGAAAAGAGGAATCGTCCTGGATGACATAATAAAGAAGGGCATACACGGGCACGTCGCTTGCGCCCCTCCAAAGAAGACTTCCTAAATAATACCCAAACGAAGCCTCCCGCTCTGGTATCATGAAACATGAGAAAAATTCGCGTGGCGCTGACAAGGAGGCGCTTATTTTCAGTGAAAAACAACTCGCTCAATAGTAAACTCGAAGGCATCGTCATAAGACCACCCAGCGAGGCGGACAGCTTCCTGCTTCAAGTTACAAAGGGTTGTTCTCACAACAAATGCTCTTTCTGCATCACCTACAAATTCACAAAATTCACCAAGAGGTCTTTCGAGGATATAGCCAAAGATATTGACCTCGCTTCCCGCTGGAATCCCTCCATAAAAAGAGTTTTTCTCTGCGATGGAAACGCGATGACCCTCTCCTTCGAAGAGCTAGTCCGCATCCTGGATTATCTCCAAGTGAAATTCCCCCTGCTCGAGCGTGTGGGAATCTATGCGAACGCTAGGGACATACTAGAAAAATCCCCGAAAGAGCTGAAAATACTCAGCGACAAAAAACTGAAAATCGCTTACCTCGGGCTCGAAAGCGGAAATGATGAAGTGCTTGCGGGGGTAAAAAAGGGAGCAACTTCCGAAGAAATGATACAAGCGGTCATCAAGGCGCAAAAGGCAGGCATAAAAATGTCAGTGATAGTTCTGCTCGGGCTCGGTGGAAAAGCCATGAGCTCAAACCATGCCATCGACTCTGGCCGTGCCGTAAGCCGGATGAACCCAGCATACTTGAGCGCGTTGACCTTGATGCTACTTCCCGGGACACCACTTTATAACGATTACCGGAAGGGAAATTTCGAGCTGATGGATCCGGAAAGCATCCTCCTTGAGTTAGGTATATTTCTAAAGAACACGGATGTTGAAAACACGGTCTTTCGAACCAACCATGCCTCCAATTACCTTCCAATCGGTGGAACTCTCCCTCAAGATAAGGAATGGATGCTCGAGATAATCAATCACGCCCTTGAAAACCCATCTCTTCTGAGGCCAGAACACCATAGAGCGCTTTGAACTAGCTCACCACTCGGTTATGCTGTTTATGACAAGTCCCGAGCAAGGCTTTGGGAAAAAGTAAGTAGATTTCTGGGGCATCTTTTCCCCCTGCTCGGCAATGAGCTTTACCTCTTCCGCTTTTGGCGGCCTGAGAAAAAACGCAAAGAGCCCTTTTCCTGATTCCACCATATTAGCCGCCTCTACAGCATCCTTCACAAAAAATATGTTTTTTTCTATAGATGGGCCATCTTCGGGTATGCCCAGGACATCTCTCAGAAGAAGCTCGTGAAGCACGCTAACATCGAGTCTCTTGTAATAAGGAGATTTATCCCCCTCTATAAGCTCTGCTGGATCATGCTTGTTGTTCCAAGTCAAAATTCTGAAGCCATCTCTCGGCCCCAAGTAAAGCCCAAAAACGGGCTTCCCCTCCCCGACACTTCCAAGCCTTCTGAGCAAATCGTAAACTTGCCCACTAAGAGCTTCGCCACCCCCCTCTAATTTTTCTATTTCAAACCATTTCTCTGCCATCGACATCAATTTCTCACAGGCAGGCTCACAAGCTCCCCCGCTAGCAATTACTCTATGTACTGGTAAAATAGTAAGGCCTGGGTTTTCGAGCTCCACGAGCCACATCATCACATAGTTCCTAGGATCCTCCTCATCTGTGATTTTCCCTTCTTCTTTGAGGCGCTTCGAGTACTCGAGCGCGGTTTGGTACCTGTGATGCCCGTCGGCGATGTAGAGCGCTTTCTTCGAAAGAAAAGAGCAAACCTGTTTGATGAAACGCTCTTCAGTTTCATACCATAAATCGTGCGCCACTCCGTCGCGCGTTTGAAACTGTGCTGCCGGAAACTTCTCCATTCCCTTGAGTATCGATTCTTTGAGCTTCTCTTGAGGGTCGGAATAAAGCGCGTGAACCATGCTGAGGTTTGCCTGCACGTTCTCGAGGAGAAGCATTCTGTCTTCAAAGGGCTTTGGCATGATTTCCTCGTGTGGAAATATGTTCCCAGAAGAAAAATCTTCTATTTTGACTCGGCACACGAGCCCTGTGCACTCCCTGTAGGTGTCTCCTACTATGCAGCGCTGGCGATAGATGTATATTGCCGGTTCAGAATCTCTCACGAGTATTCTTTGGGAAAGCCATCTTTTGAAAAAATTTGCTGCCCGCCTGTAACAATCCCCGGGGTTGTCCGTCTTTAGGGGGTGGTTGAGGATGAGCCTTATTACGTTATAGGGGTGAAGATTATAATAATAACTTCTCTCCTTCTCACTTATGACGTCATAGGGGGGCGCAACAACAAGGGAGAGATCTCCTATCGCTGATTGGTTATACCTAATTCCTCTGAATGGTTTTATTTCTGCCAACAAACCACTCCGGTTACGCCTGTGGACAAAGACACTTGCACCGCACGATAACAAAACAGCCATTTGCGCACAAGTTAAAACCTCTCCAAAGATGCAGGCCACATGAGCAAGAAGCCCGACCAAGAAAGTCGGGCTTCTCATATAAAATATTACGGCGGCGACCTACTCTCCCACAGGGTCACCCCTGCAGTACCATCGGCGCTGGAGGGCTTAACTTCTGTGTTCGGAATGGTAACAGGTGAACCCCTCCGCTATTGCCACCGTAAACTTTGCAAGCCTGTCTTCGCACCCTCAAAGCTGCACAGTAAAAGCTCAGTCAAACCAAGCCCTCGGCCTATTAGTACCGGTCAGCTTAACATGTTGCCACGCTTACACTTCCGGCCTATCCACCTTGTAATCTACAAGGGGCCTTACTTCGTTAACCGAATGGGAGACCTAATCTTGGAGTCGGCTTCGCGCTTAGATGCTTTCAGCGCTTATCCAGTCCAGACGTAGCCAACCAGCAATGCCATTGGCATGACAACTGGCACACCAGAGGTCTGTTCGTCCCGGTCCTCTCGTACTAGGGACAACTCTCCGCAAGTCTCCTACGCCCGCAACGGATAGAGACCGAACTGTCTCACGACGTTCTAAACCCAGCTCGCGTACCGCTTTAATGGGCGAACAGCCCAACCCTTGGGACCTGCTCCAGCCCCAGGATGCGATGAGCCGACATCGAGGTGCCAAACCTCCCC
>JAQURN010000133.1 GCA_028715585.1 Actinomycetota bacterium
TTTGGCGATTTTAGGGCGAACCTCAGTCTGTGGTTGAAAGTCGATGCCAGTCGCAGGCGAAACGACCCACGTAAGGCAACTATTGGTTGCTGAGCATGGTGCGGCTTAGGGATAAGTCCTGCCTCCCCAAAGGGAGAGAAGAAGAAGTAACCCGCCACTTGGGCGGGATTGCGAGTTCTCAGCAGGCGAGTGTGGGGCCAAAGACCAGGTCAGTGAGGTTCGCCCTTTCCTTATTTTATAGACACCTTGTTTGGGGTGTGATACCCTACAACGGTAGCGTGAAAGGGGGGTTGACTTGGAAAAAGGAGTTGTCAAGTGGTTCAACTCGGAGAAGGGATTCGGTTTTATCCGCCGCGAGACCGGAGATGAAGTTTTCGTTCATTTTTCTGATATTGACGGAAGCGGATATAGATCGCTCGATGAGGGCGAAGAAGTCTTCTTCGATGTTGCCCAGGGAGACAGAGGTCCAAAGGCTATCAACGTCAAAAGGAAAGCCTGAAACGGTCCAACGGAAAAGCAACCTCATTTTGTGCTGATGCGAAGATGGGGTTGTCTTTTTTACAGTAAAAAATCGAAGGGTTTCGAGGTAAACTTTTGGAGGTAAGGTGCAGGTAATTATAAAATCTAAAAACGTAGAGCTTACCGACAGTCTTCGCGAGTATGTCATGAAGGAGATATCCAAAATCGAAAAGCTTGGCGTGAATCTGAACGGAACAGAAGTAATGCTGAAGGCGGAGAAGAATCCAAAAATAAAAGAAAGCGATATTGTCGAACTAACCGCTAATGGCAACGGGATGATGTTCAGGGGGACAGGGACGGGACCTGACTTGTATATGGCATTTGAAAGGGCGATTCAAAGGCTGGAGAAACAAATAAAGAAGTATCATGAGAAGAAAATAGACAAGACACAACGCCGCTCCAAGAGCTTGTCGGAAGTGGCGGAGGAGGAGGGAGAGGAAGCTCCCCAGATAGTCAAGAGAAAGTCGGTGACTTTGAAACCTATGACGCTGGAGGAAGCTGTTTTGCAGATGGATATGCTCGATCATAACTTTTTTCTGTTCAGGGATGCGGATACCGAAAGCATCTGCGTGATTTATCGGCGAAGGGATGGGAACCTAGGCTTGATTGAAACTACATGAAAGGGGCGGAAGGGTGAAGGTGCCTCTGCGAAGATTTCTGCGCTATTGCGCGAAGCTTTTTTTGGTAGGAGGGGCTGGTATTCGGTGGTAGGAAAGAAAACCTTAAAACTCGATGAATCCCTCTACTCCAAGGGAAAAGAAGTTGCCTTTTCGCTGGGGCGAGGAAGGTCGGATAAAACTTTCATAGTGGTTTTCATTCTTGGCATTGCCTCCTTTGTGCTGCTTGCCCTGAGCACGGAGGGCGAAGATTGGTGGGCAGTCTTTCTGTTTGGGCTGATTTTTCTTGCGTCCGAGTGGTTTGCCATTCCCCATGGCAGTGGGGGGAAACTCTCGATTGCTGTTTTCCCCGTTGTAATGGCAATGATGGTTTCGGGCTATCTGGGTGCTTGTGTTGTTACTCTCTTTGGGTTGCCCGTCTTCTTCGCCGAGCGTGGAGAGTATGGCTGGAGACGTGTTGCTTTTAACGCCTCTCAATATATTTTATGCGCTGGGGTTTCCGCGTGGATTTTCCATCTAGTTGGAGGTGAGCCGCTCAAGTCCAACATCCAAAATGCGGGAGGGCTTGTTGCCCCCTGTTTATTGGCAACGCTTGTTTTTTTCGCGCTAAACTCGATTATTGCCGCCTTCATACTTGCTCCTCCTGAAAAAAACGTGTTTCGTTTTTGGCGGTCTGAGATGCTTGAGCTTCTTCCTTCTTATCTGTTGTATGGGGCTATCGGTTTTCTTTCCGCGCTGGCGTATGTGCGCCTTCAATTTCCCGCCGTCCTATTTCTCGCTGTCCCGCTTATAGCTTCAAGGAAACTATATACACACTACGATATGATGCGGAACGTGTGCGACGATACAACGTTGGCGGTAATCCATGCCATCGAGGAAAACAGTCCCCTGGAACTTGGTCACAGTATTGGAGTTGCCAAGGTGGCTGTTGATATTGCGCAAGCACTGCACTTTCCGCAGGAAGATATTCACTATGTTCGCCTGGCTGGTTTGCTTCATGATGTGGGAAAGCTTGCCATTCCGGACTCCATTTTTGAGAAAAAAGGGGAACTTAGCGAAGAAGAATACGCCGAGATAAAGAGGTATCCCCTGATATTGAAAGACGCCCTTGCTGGCGAAAAGTATTTCGGCGCGGTTGCCCCGGCTATCATTCACCACCAGGAAATGCTAGAAGGAAGAGGTTACCCGGATGGTATTGCTGGGGATTCAATACCTCTCGTGGCAAGGATACTCGCGGTGGCGGACGCGTACGACGCGATGCAGAGACCCGCGGCATACCGGCAACCAAAGACTCCTTATGAAGCCGCTTCGGAAATTGTGAGGTCAAAGGGAATCCAGTTTGACCCTGAGGTTGTGGATGGATTTATTGAAGTTGTAACCGCGCAGGGAATTTGGGGTGGAGCACCAAGGGATATCGTGCCTGAAAAGACACCTGCCGAAGGAGCGATCCCACAGCAACCATCCCTTGAGGATTTGGCGAAGCCAGGTGCTCAGGCCGCGAAGGAAGAAACTCCCTCGGAAGGAATTACTTACCGGGACGTCACGCTCGAGATAGAGAAAGACTTAAAAGGATGGAAAAAGCAAAAAAGAGGGATTCACAATAAGGGAATCAGCGAGGGAGAAAAGGATGACAAAAGCCGATAAGGAGGCGCCAGAAGTACTAGATACGGCTGGGGAGCTTTCACCCTCGACTGATTTCTCGAGCGAGGCTGAAGAGATTTCTCGCAGGAGTCCACGAGAGAGAAGAGGGAAAGTAAAAGGCAGCGCCCCTGTTGGGGTGGTATTTTTCGTGCTTATAGCCATAGCTGCCGCTATAATCGTCTTTTCCGGGATTTATGCGTGGGGTAGCAAGATTGATTATGGGAAATTCTTCTTTCTCCTCGTGGTCTTTATACTTGCCGACCATTTCGATTTGAAGCTCAAAGATGGCGCAACGATGAGCTTGGGAGTGGCTCCTCTGGTTGGGGCTATATTTTGCCTTCCTTGGGCGCAAGCGATATGGGTTTTTATCTTGGGAGCGCTGGTAACGCTTATTACCAGAAAATTTGGGGAGGTCAAGTGGGACGACGTTTTGGTAAGGCTCATAAGCCTGATTGGGGTCGCTGCTATGGCAGGAGTTTTCTATGCTCTCAAAGAAGCTTTGCCAGCTAAACCTCTGTGGAGTGGGGGTTATTCACCCTATCAACTTTTGTCGCTGATTATAGCCGCGGCAGTTTATTTCCTGATGTATGTAACTAAGGAAATATACCTCCTATCCGACAAAGGACAGATTCCCATAAGGGCATATTTCAAGAGTGTGGTGATGAATTCGTGGGTTCCCTATCTCGAGCTCTGTTTCCTGGGAGCGCTTTTTGGCCTCATTTTCACTTGCATCGGCATCTGGCATTCTCTCATTGTTTTGCCGATGCTTTTCGTTTTGATGTATGCCTATAACATGGTAACCCAGGCTGATGAGTATCTCATGGAGACCGTTCGTGTTCTCTCGGCGATTCCCGAAAGGGTTGGGTTGGTTGACGAAGGGCATGCTGGAAGGGTTGCGGAGCTTTCTGGAAAAGTAGCAAGAGAGCTTGGTCTTTCTCCCGATGAGGTGAAGCAGATTGTGCACGCCGCCTATTTGCATGACATGGGAGCTATAAGAAAACAAGCGGTAGAAGCAAGTCAACCAGAACTCCTCGAAGCCGAAGGGGTTGTTTCGGGGGGAGTGGACATCGTTGGAGGTGTGGACTACCTTGAAATTGCAGCCGAGATTCTCAGGGGAAGAGAAGGTCTTGGCGACAGGGTGGCGAGCTTGAGCAGGAGAAAGGTAGTTGATACCGGCGTGGGCATAATCAGAGTGGTAAATGATTTCGACAAACTGGTTCGCGGCAGCGAAGGAAGAGAGCCGCTTTCGGAGGCTGAAGCCCTCACCGAGATGAATTTGGAGCGCGGAGTCAAATACGATAGCAAAGTCCTTCGGGCAATTGCCCGAGTTTTGGCACGGACAAGGTGAGAGAAATTGGCGCTTGGTGGGGTTCAGAAAGCTCTCCGCTTTGGCGAGACGAAAAAAATCAGAGAACTTGAGCGGACTGTTGCCATAATAGGCGAGCTGGAACCTGCCATCCAGCGCCTGGATGA
>JAQURN010000134.1 GCA_028715585.1 Actinomycetota bacterium
CTTTCTTTGAAGAGCGGCATCGAGCTTCTCCCTGAATATTTTCTCATCGAGAAAGTCCTGCATCCGCAACCCCAGACGATCGGCCTTGTCGGCGTAAGCAGGCCCAATCCCCCGGTGGGTGGTTCCCAGCTTCGCCTTTCCTAAACTCAGCTCCCCAAGGTGATCGAAGGTAAGATGATATGGCATCACGAGGTGCGAATTACAGCTTATCTTCAGGTTCTCACACGAGATACCCCTTTTCTGAAGACTCTCCATCTCTTCAAGGAGAACCTTGGGATTTACAACCACGCCATTTCCTATAACCGCCTGAATATGGGGGTAGAGGATTCCCGATGGAATGAGGTGGAGCTTGAATACATCTTCACCGCAGATAACAGTGTGCCCAGCGTTGTTTCCGCCAGAGTACCGGGCCACGAAATCCATCTGGTCCGCCAAAAGGTCGGTTATCTTGCCTTTTCCCTCATCGCCCCACTGGGCACCTAAAACTACCGTTCCCGCCAAAAACATCACCTCGAAAAACTAGGACGACTAAATATACCACCAATATCTTTATCTAACCTGCGGCAGAAGGTCAGCGCCATCTTTTTCTAATTTTTTGATACCCAAAGAACTTTTTAGCCCCATACAAAAAGCGCTACTCGATTACGTTCACTTCGGAAAAGCTCCGCTCTCCATTCTCATTATCGACCGCCCGACCAGGAGCCCAGAAGCCGAGGCTTGCACCAGCCCCCTCGTTATCCCAGCCCCGTCCCCAGCGGCAAATATGCCACGAACCTTGGTCTCGAGATTGTTTCCTACCTTGAGTCTGGAGCCGTAAAACTTCACCTCCACCCCATAAAGAAGGGTATTCCTGGAAAAAACGCCGGGCATTACCAGATCCAAAGCCTCGAGCATCTCCAGAATGTCAACGAGATATCTGTATGGGAGAACAAGACTTAAGTCTCCCGGAGTGGCGTCAGCAAGGGTCGGTTTCACCGTGCCTCTGGAAATCCGGTCGGGGGTGGACCTTTTCCCAGCCAGGAGATCCCCCAGTCTCTGAACCAAAATCCCATCGGCAAGAAGATTGGCAAGCCTTGCGATGTACTTGCCGTAGGCGATGGGTTCCCTGAAGGGTTCCGTAAATCTCTTGTCCACCAGAAGGGCGAAGTTAGTATTCTCAGTTTTTTTCTCCTTGTAGGAGTGCCCATTTACAGTCATTACATCATCATAGTGTTCCTTGATGACCTCACCATTTGGATTCATGCAGAAAGTCCTCACGCGGTCCTCAAAGCTCTTCGAGTAATATATAAGCTTGGGCTCGTAAAGGATATCGGTAACGGGAGCAGTGACTACCGATGGGGTCTCAATCCTGACGCCGATATCAACCATGTTTGCGCTAGTGCCCAGCTCAAGCCTGGCCGCAAGTTCGGCAAACCAGTCGGCTCCGCTTCTTCCCGGGGCAAGGACGAGATAACGGCAGCGGTATTCTTTCCCATCCCTCGTCACCACCCCATGCTTGCCACTCTTTGCTGGTTTGACATCCTCCACCTGCGCGCCGAAAGCAATGTCAACCTTCTTTTTGAGCTCCGCATACATCCTTAGAAGCACCCTGGGGCAAATATCGGTGCCCATATGTCTTATTCTCGCAGGAACTAAATCGAGATCCGCCTTCCTAGCAATTCTAGAAATCTCTCGTACCTTCTCTTCATCATCGCCAAAGGTCTGTGTGGGCGCCCCGAATTCCACATAGGTCTCGTCAACTTTCCGGATAAGCTCTTCCACTTCCTCAAAGGAAAGTATTTCGGCAAGCCAGCCTCCAACTTTTGGAGACAAGGTGAGCTTCCCGTCGCTGAAAGCGCCCGCCCCTCCCCAACCGCACAAAACCGAACAGGGATCGCACTTCTTGCAAGCTCCAAACGGAGAGGCGCATTTCCTCTTGTCGGGCTTCTTTCCCTTCTCAAGTATGAGGATGCTCAAATCCGAATTTCTCACAAGCTCAAGCGCGCAAAAAATCCCAGCAGGGCCAGCCCCCACTATGATGACGTCATAATCTTCTTTCATTCTGACCAACCAGCTAAGCCCGCCCGACATGGGCGAGGAAACAAAGTTGATTCCTCCTCGAAGATTATACGGTTATTCCAGACTTTTTACCTGCCACTCGAGATAAGAAACACCAACGACGCTTCACCAAGAAACCGATTGAAAGCCTATAAACTCCTAGAGAAAGGAGGCGAACCGTTTGAGCTTCGTGCCTGCCTGATGTAGGATACTCCCACAGCAAACATTCCCGGTCCACTCGTAAAACCATGATTGAAATAACTGATTTCGAAGAAGTGACGAGGTTCAAGATGAGCCGCGCTTTAGACGGCAAACCCGTGTATTGGGTCGCGGCGTACCTGGTTGACGGGCTGCTCATCGATACAGGATGTAGCCATACCGCGGGGGAATTCGCCGATTGCCTGGAAGGCCAAAGCCTCAACATTGTTGTTAATACACACCACCACGAGGACCACGTTGGAGCCAATCGCACCATGATTGAGAGATTTGGAATCCCCATCCTCGCACATCCCGATTCAGTTCCACTCATCGGGCGGGTCCCTGTCCTTCGTCCGTACCAGGAGTACGTATGGGGTTATCCCGAGCCAGCAGAGGTCTCTGTACTAGGTAAAGAAGTTCTAACCGAGCGATTTCACTTTGATGTCCTGGAGACACCGGGGCACTGCGAGGGCCACGTGGCACTAGTGGAGCTCGGGAGAGGCTGGTGCTTCTCGGGAGACATCTTCATCTCAGAACGGCCCAAGGTAATCAGGGCAGACGAGGACGTTGCGGGCTTGATGTCTTCGATGAGGCTGCTAGCAGCTCTTCCAACCGAAAGGTTGGTCCTGTTCACGTCGATGGGTGAGATAATCCCAGACGGGCGTCGCGCCCTCCTGTCTTGCCTCGAATACCTCGAAGGTTTGCAAAAAAAGGCGAGAGAGCTCGAGGCGCAAGGATTCACACCCGAAGAAATCAGAGAACGCCTTTTCGGCGAGGGGAGCTCCCTTGCTACACTAACCGGTGGCCATTTCTCGTCAGGCAACCTCGTAAAGTCACTACTCGCGGAAACAACAATGAAGTCGGAATAGCCCCAAACTGGTTGGCTGCCTTGTCCAAAATCACCGGGGCGAAAAACACGGCTCACCCATAGTGCACACACCGCTAAATCCGGTTTCTGTCCATCGAGGTTCCACTCCATGTTTCCGGGCTGAAATACAATTCCTAGTTAGTTAACATATTTGCTAACTATCCTGGTACTCGGAAAGGAGTTTGCCCGCTACCTCGGCAAATACCCGCCTTCCAGGTATCACAAAGTCATTGAGGAGTTGCTGTGAAGGATACAGATGAAGAAAGAGCTGTTTTTCGGCTTTGAAATGAGGGAGAACATATATGTGGCAGAACCGGAGAAAGCATTGCTAGACCTGGTGTACATGAGCGCCTTCGGCAAGGCATCGTTGCCGGTCGAGGAGATGGATTTCCGCTATGCGTCCTCGATGAAGGTTTTCGAGTACGCGGAAAGATTCTCACCACGGGTGAGAAAACGGATTGAGGCTCTGCCAATGCAGGTGAAATAAGTCTGGAGCGGGAGACCGGATTCGAACCGGCGACACCGAGCTTGGAAGGCTCGTGCTCTGCCAACTGAGCTACTCCCGCTGTTTCATGGTTAAAATACCCTTTGGAGTGGGCGGCTCAGCTCGCTTTCCCTCCAACAGCCCTTATAGAATGGGGGCAGGTTTCCCTCTCCTCATAAACCTTCGCGAAGCCATCCCTTATATCGAAAAGTCCGTCGAAGAAGTCAACTATCCACCCAACCGCCCTATTGGAAAAAACAAGCCCCCAGTGTCCTATCGGCCAGTTTACGGCTTTGTTGTAAGCACATTCGAGCACCCTTGAATCCTTGGGAACCACAACTTCGTCGAAGTTGCTAACAATCGAAAGGCACTTTATGTTTTTGCACCGAGAGGGGTCACTGTTCATTTCCTCAAGAAGCTCGCTTCCGGGAACAAGCTGCCTTCCTGCCTTAGTCATGGGAACAAAAAATCCCCAGTATGTCCCTTTGTGAGGCGTTCCAAGATAGACCGCCTTTTCCACATATCTCCACCCTCCCAATTTCTGGAGGTAATATCTCGATATTATTCCCCCAAGGCTGTGCCCTATGAGATTAACCTTCTCGGAACCAAAGTAGTTACGTGCTTTTTGCACC
>JAQURN010000135.1 GCA_028715585.1 Actinomycetota bacterium
ACCAGTGTGGGAATTCCGCAGCATGAGGAGACAGGTTCGCAACAGCTCGACCCCTGCTGGGCGACCTTGGCATATCCCTCGCGCACAATTCGCTTTACCTCCTCATCCCGCATAGGATTTCTCTCGCATGCCTTACTTCTCCTATTGTCACGCGCGACATTCCCATAATCGAGGTATTCTTCGAAGATGTCATTGACACGTTTGAGAAAGTCGAGGTCTATTGAGTAGTTATACCTGGTGCCCTCCTTCCTCAGTTTGAGGAATCCTGCCTCTTTGAGGACGTTCACGTGATGCGATGTGAGCTGCTGGGATATACACAGTTCGGTCTCTATATCGCATACGCATCTCTCTCCCTTTGATAGAAAGCACATGATACGCAATCTATTTGGCTCCGCGAGTGCCTTGAGAGCCTCGGCGAGTTCGGGTATTCGCTTGTCATCCTTGCATTTGGGCTCGGTACCGCTCACGACATTAAACCTCCTAATAAAACCCTCTATTTTTACAAACTATGCTTTGTATTATATTATTAGAAAAACCAAAAGCAAGGTGATATTAAAGGAACGTTCCAGTGCACTGCACTAGGTGGTGCCCCCGGCAGGATTCGAACCTGCGCACAGGGATTAGGAATCCCTTGCTCTATCCCCTGAGCTACGGGGGCTGGATAAACTCCTCAAAGAAGCCCATCCTCAACAAGGGATTTTAACAGATTGAACTGCCGCTTCTACGTCTTTTCCCTCGATTGCGCTAAGAAACAAATGCGAAGGAGCGCAAACATCGGAGCACCCGCGGTAGAACAAATATTAGGTAACGGTTATCATTTCTTTTGGAAATCGTTCCTTTGAAAGGCATTGCCAAGAAAGGCAAAAAAGGGGGTAGCTCGATGTTTGATCTAGCAAACTACCGCATCTTCTCACCATTTTTCCGCCTGATTACATCGAAAGCATTAAATCGTTTTTCACTTCGGGGATTAGACATTGCTTTGGAGCGTTTTGGAAGCCTTGTATTGCCAAGGGATGCCCTCGATTCAGTGGAGTCGCTGGTGGTTAGGGACCTTATTGGAAACATCGACGAGGATAAAGACGGCTCACCCGATTCGTTCCGTCTTGCGATAACCAATGGGTGGTATGACCAGCGCGTAACTGGTGTGGATTTCACCATTGATGGTAGGAGAGTCAAACCCGAAAACCTGCTTCTAAAAAGTCGCGACTTCACGATGCGTTCCAGCGAGCTGATTGCGCTCGAGGTTGAACCCGGCGAACCAGTTGAAATAGTCGCATTGGGGCAAAGGCTTTCCGAAGGCTTGCACATATTGAGTTTCACCATATCCATGGAACTTGCTGGCCAGATAATTCCAGCTTTTCCTATTATCATGAGAGGAGAGGTAGGAGATGTAGCCATCCTTCCCGACCGCCTCAAGCGTCAGCCATGGAACCCGGAAGCGCTTGAACCCGGAATAGTTCATCTGGTTCCACATATCCACTATGACACCGAGTGGCTCAAAACAAGGGAGGTGTTCGAGGATGTGGGAGAAAGAAACCTCAAGGAGGCAATCAGGCTTCTTGATGAATACGAGGATATGACTTTTGTGATAGACCAAGTGCCCCACCTCGAGCCATTTAGGAAGCGTGATCCCGAGGCATTCGCCCGGCTCCAAGATTTTGTGAGGGAAGGAAGGGTCGAGCCTGTGAACGGGATGTACTCCGAACCGGACACGAACTTCGTAATGGGAGAATCACTTGTGAGGCAGTCGGTTGCCTGGCAGCGGTATTCGAGTGAGAAATTTGGGCAGCTTTCGAGCTGCGGCTGGCTTATAGACTCTTTTGGCATGAGCGCTCAACTTCCCCAGATATTTTCTCTGTCGGGAGTCCAGTATTTTGCCTTCTCACGCGCCCGAAAAGAATCTCCTCCGACTGAGTTTCTGTGGGAGGGAATCGACGGGACCAGGATAATTACCCACAACATGCCGAGGATGTACAGCGTTGGCTATCCTATTCCCTCGAGCGAGGAGAGGGCTCTTTTGAAGATGCAGGCGGATTATGCCTTTTTGAGAGAAAAGAGCGCTACAGACCAGGTTTTCTATCCCTCGGGAGTTGACCATGGAAGACCGCAGGCACAGTGCGCGAAGATGCCAAAGGTCTGGAATAAGAAGGTAAGCCACGTGAAGTTCAAAGACTCGCTTCCGAAAGACTTTTTTGGCTCTATCAAAGACGCCTCTTTGCCAGTGGTCAAGGGGGAATTTCAGCGCGAGCTTTGGGGGACGTACAGTTCGCGGATAGAGATGAAACAGCTCAATCGTAAGTGCGAGTTTGCCCTCCTCGACGCGGGAAAGCTCTCCACCATAGCAAGCATTTTCGGTTTTCCTTATCCACATGAGACACTCGAGGACCTGTGGCGCACTCTAATGGACAGCCAGTTTCACGACCAGATATGCGGCTGCTCTGTTGATGAAGTAGCAAGGGGGATGAGGGAACGCTTTGGCGAGGTCTTATCAGGATGTGAAAGCATTCTGGAGAACGCGGCGGAGTATCTAATGCGAGATGAGGTTGCCCATGTTGAGGATGACAAACTTGCTGATGATGATTCCTACACGATTTTCGTGTTCAACCCCCTTTCGGTTCCTGTTCGTTCGTGGGTCGAGTTTGAACTCAACTTAATGCCAGGTTCTCAAGGCATCGAGGTCTCTTCAGATGATGCGATTGAACCGATACAGGTCGTTGACTTGAGACGTTATGAAGGTGGAGACATAAAAAGCATCCGAGCTGGAATGATTCCTCTTCTTCCACCCATGGGATTCCGACTTTTCGAGATTAAACCATCCAAAGAGCTCGAAAGCGGAAAGGTCGAGGAACCCGTGAAGGTTAGCGACACGACCATTGCCAATGAGCATCTCTGGGTGGAAGTTGACCCATCTAGTGGGCTTATTGGGGAAGCTCGCCTGAGCACGCAGAGAAGCTTTTTCCTCAACGGGTCGAACAGGCTTACCTTAGAGAAGGACTTCGGAAATCTATACCAGGCTATAGCATTTGGAACGACATTTCTTCATCCAAGAAGGGTAGAAAGAGTAAGGGTAAAAGAAAGCGGACCTTTGAGGGGAACGTTGGAAGTCATAGGTAAGGTAGGGCATTCGCCTTTTACCCAACGGGTTTCGCTCGTGAAGGGGTCTCCAAGGATTGACTGCGAAACCTCCATCTACTTCAAGGACAAGGGAACGAGGCTTCGCGCAAGGTTCGAGACCGGTATAGGAAAAGGAAAGTGGACGCACGAGATTCCTTTCGGCTGGATTGAAAGAGAGAATCACGAGTTGCCGGCTCAGAATTTTGTTGACATATCAAAGCAAGACCATGGGGTTACCCTCATAAACTTTGGAATCCCCGGGAATAAATTCGCGGATGGAACTATCTTCCTCACCTTGATGAGAAGCCTAGACAAAATCTACCTGTGGGATTCGGGTCCCGAAGCGCTAGGGTTGGGGGAACACGATTTCAGCTATTCTCTTTACCCCCATGAGGGAGACATGATAGAAGCGCAATCTCTCCTCCAGGCATATATCCGCAACAATCCCCCCAGGGTATTCATCGCAAGAGGTAGGTGCAGAGAGAAAAGCAGAAGCGGATACAGCGCGCTCCGGAGCCTCTCTCCAGAGTCACTTGTGAGCGCTTTCGAGCGCACTGAGGACGGTAAGATTATGGCGAGGGTTTGGGAAACCGCGGGAGAGGGGGGAACGCGGGAATTCAAGCTGGGGTGGGAAGCTGAAAGCGCCCACAAAGCGGATTTTCTCGAAAGAAAGATGGAGGACCTAGGAATTTCGGGCGACACACTCAAGGTTCCCCTGAGACGTTTCGAGATTGCCAATCTCATTTTTGAGGGTCCAGCTTGAGCTGGATGGCGCGGTAGCTTCCAATCGGATGCTTACTTCACGCGAGGCGAAAGGCCGAGAGTGCTTCCCCGACTTATCGCGGAAAAACCATGGCGTTTCCTGATGTAATCCACACTTTTGGTGAGCCTCTCCATCTTCACGACGTCTTCTGGGGCATTCTCTCCCTCGCCGGCAAAGCCAGGGAAGAGCTCGCCTTGGCGGAGAGTGGAGTTGAGATTTGAAAGTGAGACTCCCACAAGTCTTATTGGTGAGCCGTCCCATAGCCGGTTTGGAGTTTCTCGTTGCGTCACCTCAGTTTTTGGCAG
>JAQURN010000136.1 GCA_028715585.1 Actinomycetota bacterium
GCTGGCCGCGCCTCCTCCTGGCTCGGGTGAAGAGGAAGCAAGCTTATCCAAAAAAGCGATAATTGGTCCGTCAAGATACATTTTTCTTACTCACCTCACAGAGCACATCATCCAGTATCCTCCCCACGGCTTTTTGCGCCGGAAACTCTGGGCTCATTCCCAAAAGCGGCTCGCCCGCCGCGTCGCGCCTGGATATTTCGGGGTCATATGGAACTATACCAGCCAGCTCCATCCCAGCAGAGCTCACCGCGGCTTTCAAATCATCCGAAAACTCGCCTTCCATTCTCGATATAACCAGATGAGAAGCTCGAACCTCAAGTTTCATCTCTTCGGCGAGTTTTTTTATCCGCTGCGCGGTATCAATACCTCTGGGAGACGGGTCACTTATTATAAGCATTTCATCGACACCAATCGTGGTACGCCTGCTTAGGTGCTCCATGCCTGCCTCATTGTCAATCACCACGTATTTATAATCCCGGCTTATTCTATCCAGAAAAGTCCTCAGCATATTGTTTATCGCGCAATAACACCCTGGACCCTCACCCCTCCCCATAGCCAAGAGGTCGAAATCTTTGCCCTCGACGAGAACCTGCTCGATTTGCATCTCGAGAAGGTCCTGTTTTGGCATCCCCGCGGGAACTTCGCCCCTATGAATCATCTCAGAGAAGCTCTCCCTAGTACTCCCTATGGTCGATGAAAGTTCTACTCCCAAAAGAACGTTGAGATTGCTATTGGGGTCAGCGTCAACCGCGAGTATTGGTTTTTCCCCTCTAAGTAGAAGGTGGTTTATAGCGAGCGCGGCTATGGTGGTCTTGCCGGTCCCCCCTTTGCCAGATATCGCTATGGCTCTGCTCAAGATGTTCCTCCTCCCACTCCGGCGCGCCCGAGCTTCGCCATTTCACGAGCCTCCTTGAGCCTTTCCATGACAGTGGGAAATTTCTCGGCATGGGTGTGCGGGAGAAACAACGCCGATACGTACTGCTCCATGAAGCGATTGCTCGTGGAAAGCTCGAGGTAAGTCATCTTGTCGGCAATTTTGTCGGCTTCCACCACTAAATTCTTCGAAAGAGCCAAAAGGTAGCTTCCAAGGAGAGAACCATTACCCACAAACTTTATTTTCTCGACGTCAACATCAGGAAGAAGACCTATTATTATCGCCTTGTCTATCTCTAGATAGCGCCCAAACGCGCCGGCGATGAGGATTTCTTCTACCATCTCGATATCGAGCCCGACCTCCTCGAGCAAAACGTTTATGCCCGCGAAAATCGCGGCTTTCGCCCGCATCAGGTTGTCGATGTCAACATCCGATATGTAGATATCCCTGCCAGTTCCACTCTCCTCAGCCCAGGCAATCACGTATTCTCCCCCAAGGTCACCCTCTCTGACCCTCGGGGTGGGAAGATCGGTTTTTATCTTTCCTCTCTCGTCCACTATGCCGCTCAGGAAAAGCTCCGACAGGAGGTCTATCAGCCCTGAACCACATATTCCCAGGGGTCTTCTGTTTCCTATGGTGATAATCATGGGCTCGAGCGTAACCTCGTTTATCCTCACCTGTTCTATGGCTCCCCTGGTAGCGCGCATGCCATGCCTTACACCCCCACCCTCGAAAGCTGGGCCCGCTGAGCAAGAGCAGGCGATAAGCCAGTCTTTGTTTCCAAGGGCAATTTCGCCGTTCGTTCCTATATCTACGTAGAGGGTGAGCTTCTCCGAATTGAACATGCCTGAGGCAAGGACTCCCGCGACTATGTCACCCCCCACGTATGAAGCCACACAGGGGGTACACTTCAGATAAACACCCGAGGCAATTCTTATTCCGATATTGCTTGCCTTTATCCAAGGGAAAAATTGCGCAACCGGGATATATGGATCGACCCGGATGTAGCGGGGGTCAAGTCCCAGAAGCAAGTGGGTCATGACGGTATTTCCGGACACAACAAGATGGGTGATGCTGCAAAACTCAATACCAGTTTTCTCCACCATCTGCTGTATCAAATTCCAGATGGTGTTCACCGCGACTGACTGCAACTTGGCGAGCCCCGTTGCCCTGGTCGAGTAAATTATCCTGCTGATTATGTCTTCCCCGTAGGTAATCTGGCCATTGTAATCGGTCTCCTCCGCAATCACCTTGCCGGTCTGTAAATCAATCAGCTGAGCCGAAATGGTGGTGGTCCCCAAGTCCACCGCTATAGCGGCTTGACGTTGAGATGTATCCCCCTTTTCCAATCTCACCGCTCGAAGCTCTTGCCCTCTGTCAAGAACGGTTACGGTTACATCAAAGCTAGAAGCCCTTATGAGACTGGGGAGAGCCTGCAGAAGAGGATAATCCATCACCACGTTCTCGAGACCGGCAAGCTTCGAGAGCTCGCGCTTGATACGCTCGGCGTCACTGAGGTTGTCCTCGAGTGTTGGTTTCCCCAGGACGAGATGAAACTTCGTTGTGGGCGGATTCAGCTCCCACTGAGGGAGCCTTTCAGCCCAATCCTTTGCGGAAAGCGTATATCCTTTCAGGGGAATTGGTGGCCTGCGAGCAAGAACGCCCTTGTCTCCAATCTGGCTTTCGATTGGAACTCTGACTTCGAGATCCGAGTTAATCGTTGATTGGCAAGCAAGAACGTATCCCTGATTTACTTCCTCCTCAGAGAGCTTTACCTGAGCTTTCTGGGTAACCTCTCCACTCTCGATTATCACCCTGCACTTGCCGCAGTATCCCTCGCCCCCACACGAGGCATTGATGTGGACGCCCGCTTCCATGGCTGCTCGAAGAAGATTCTCCCCTTTGTCAACTTCGATGCAGCGGTCTTCAGGATGAAAACAAACTCGGCATTTTTCCATTTAGAACCTAATTCGAAATCATGATAATCGGAATCATTGCCTCCGCATTCTAAAAAGAATGCTAGAAAAGCCCGACTATCCTTCCGTCATCGGCAAGGTCCACCTTGTTCCCAGCGGGTTTGCTCGGCAAACCTGGCATCGTGCTCATAGTCCCACACAGTGGATAAATAAAGCCAGCTCCAATCGAGGGGCGGACATCCACGATGGGAAGGCGCCAGCCAGTAGGCCTTCCTTTAAGTGTTGGGTCATGAGTAAGGGAAAGATGCGTCTTCGCCATACAAAGTGGAAGGTTCGCGTATCCCGCTTCCGTAAGTCGCCTTATGGCATCCTCTGCCTTCGCGGTGTAATCAACCCCATCGGCTCCATAAATCTTGGTCGCTATCGTCTCGATTTTCTCCTTTATCGGGAGATCGAGGTCGTAGAGGTAATGGAAATCACTGGGCATATCGCAGGCCTTCACAACCGCCTGAGCCGCTTCCTTTCCACCCTCGCCACCTTTCGCCCATACCTCGATGGGCTCACAGAAATCCGCGCCAGCTTTTAGCGCGATGTCGTGGACCATCTCGACCTCTTTGTCTCTGTCGCTAGTCCTCCTGTTTATGGTAACCACCACGGGGACCCCAAAGAGCTTCATATTTTCTATGTGCTTGATGAGATTCTCGCAGCCTTTCTCCAGAGCCTCGTAATTCTCCGCCGCCTGCAATTCCTCGGGTATCGGCTTGCCCGGTATCGCCGGGAAGGCGCCGCCATGCATCTTCAGAGCTCTTATGGTGCCAGTAATCACAATACAATTAGGCTTAATTCCATACTTTTCCATTGCCCTGACCTTTATGTTCAGGAGTTTCTCCGCCCCGCAGTCGGCACCGAAACCACTCTCGGTAACGACGTAATCCGCAAGCTTTGTGGCTATTATGTCGGCAACCACGGAGCTGTTCCCGTGGGCAATGTTCGCAAACGGACCCGCATGCATGAAGCATGGATTTCCTTCGAGGGTTTGTATCAGGTTCGGCTTCAACGCGTCTTTCAAGAGAACCGCCATCGCGCCCGCGCATTTGAGATCTTCAGCGGTTACAGCCTTGCCATCATAGGTGTAACCAACAACTATCCTTCCCACTCTTTCCCTCAAATCTTCGAGACTGTCAGCGAGAGCAAGAATAGCCATCACCTCAGAGGCGACAGTGATGTCGAAGCCCGTCTGCCTCGGATAACCGTTTGCGCTTCCCCCCAAGCCAACGACTATATCCCGCAGGGCACGGTCGCTTATATCCACAACTCTCCTCCAGGAGATAGTGAGTGGGTCGATATTAAGGGGGTTTTTATGCAGTA
>JAQURN010000137.1 GCA_028715585.1 Actinomycetota bacterium
TTTTCTGGTTTTTATATTTACCCTTTTGGTGCTTGGCGTTGGCTATGTGATTGGGAGAGTGTGGGGGGGCGAAGATGGGTGGTACATAGGTCTTCTGATTGCCTTTCTTGTCGCTTTCTTAATGAGCCTTTTGAGCTATTTTCAAAGCGACTCGATTGCCCTTGCTGTGAGTGGAGCCAGACCATTGGGTGAGGGGGAATATATTACTTATAGGAACACGGTCGAGGGGCTTGCGATTGCCGCGGGAATCCCCACCCCCAGGATTTACGTCATGGACAGCCCCGCGATGAACGCCTTTGCCACTGGCAGAAATCCCCAGCACGCGGCTGTGTGCGCGACCACCGGGCTTTTAGAGAACTTGAATGACCAGGAGCTCGAGGGCGTAATCGGGCATGAGATTTCACATGTCAAGAATTACGACATACTCTTGATGTCCTTGGCAGTAGTGCTTGCCGGCACAATCGTGCTTCTTTCCGACATATTCTTGAGAACATTCTGGTTCAGCGATGATAGCGATGATTCCAGGGGTAACATCGTGCTTATCCTGATTGGGATTGTGCTCGCGATTCTTGCTCCCATAATCGCGCAGATTATAAAGCTTGCCATAAGCCGAAAGAGAGAATATCTCGCGGATGCTAACAGCGCCTTGCTCACTCGCTACCCCCCTGGGCTTGCGAATGCCTTGAGAAAGCTGAGCAATGACACATCCAGGTTGAAGAGTGCTAACAAGGCGACAGCTCATCTCTTCATAGTTCAACCCCTTGCGGCGGGAAAGAAGAAAAGCGGTGGCTTGATGAATCGTCTTTTCGACACCCATCCTCCTATAGAAGACAGAATCCGCAGGCTAGAGCTTATGGCCGGCGACTTCAAGCCGGTTGAGGGCGAAATACCTCTTGTTTGAGAGGGAACAAAAGGACTGAGGCGCCATTTGGGAGAATAATTTTTCAGCTTGTCTTTTTGAAGGATTGCATAAGAGGCAAATGAGAGATAAAACTTCGAGGCACCTGTGGAAAGTTTTTGTTGTTCTCTTGAGCATCACCCTTTTGACTTTTTCTACTGGTTGCTCCTGGTTCTCGAGTGCGGATGAGGGGACCGCGAAAAAGAATACGGTTCGCCACGAGGAGCCCTACCTGTGTCCTCTATGCGGCTTGCCAGTAGAGGACGAATCACTCATAGCTAGAAGACCCGTTGCCGTCAAGATTGAAAATGACCCTTCTGCCCGTCCCCAATCTGGTCTTGGGAAGGCATGCGTGGTCTATGAGGAAATTACCGAGGGAGGCATCACGCGTTTCATCGCTATCTATCTGTGCAGAGACCCAGACCCAATAGGACCAATACGAAGCGCCAGGCCCGACGACATCGACATGATTTATCCCTACAATGCTCTCCTATGCCACTGCGGAGGCGCTCCATACACGCTTTCGATGATAAAGAGCTCTGGGATAGCCGACCTGGATGAATTGGGTGGGTGTGGCGCGTATTGGAGATTCAGAGGAAGGAGGGCTCCTCATAATCTTTACGCCGGCATTCCCCAGCTTCGCCAGGCTGGGGATGCGCTTTACCCCTTCGAGGGTGAGGTTTCGAGTCCTTTCGAGTTCATGGATGGCAAGGAAGTTGCCGAGATAAAAGCTGAGCGCGAGGAGATGGCAGTTGGTGGAGCCCCGCAATCCAATGTTCCCCCCGAGGGAGGGGTGGCGCTCATTCCCATCAATGGTGTCCATATTCCCTACAAAAAGGTCTGCCAGGTAAAGTACTCCTACGACCCCGCTTCGGGTAAGTTCCTGCGCTTCATAGATGGCATACAGCATACTGATTACAGCACTGGCGAGCCAGTAATGGTGGACAACGTAATCATCCAATACATCCAGATGGGCAGCTCCGTCATAAAGGATGTTCGCGGGACAGAATCTCCTTCTCTTGGGGTTATTGGCTCCGGGCGGGCGCAGGTGCTCACTCTTGGAACCTTGATTGATGCCAACTGGAGAAAGGATTCACGCTCTACCCATACTCGCTATTTTACGAATGACGGGGAAGAAATCCCCTTGAAACCTGGCTCTGTTTGGATACAGCTCCTTCCAGCGACTCAAAACGCCATATTCGAATAGCTTCTCACCAGAGGTTTTCTTTCTATTGCGTGTATAGTTTCCCTCGTCTCTGCTCCGCTGTATTGTTGCGACTGCGCCTTTCCTGGAGTATCATCAAACCAGAGGGGAAAAATTAGCGAGGCTTACTTAGAAGAGGAACTAAGATGGAGAAAGTCACCGACAAAGTTAAAAGAGGACTTGCCGAGATGCTAAAGGGTGGGGTGATTATGGATGTCACCAACTCTGAGCAGGCGAAGATAGCCGAGGAAGCCGGAGCGGTCGCGGTTATGGCGCTCGAGCGAGTGCCTGCCGATATCCGCGCCGCTGGCGGCGTTGCCAGAATGGCTGATCCACGAGTAATAGAAGAGATAATTAAAGCCGTGAGCATACCCGTGATGGCGAAGTGCCGAATAGGGCATTTTGTGGAGGCGCAGGTGCTGGAGGCGCTTGGGGTTGATTACATAGACGAAAGTGAAGTGCTCACTCCGGCTGATGAGAAACACCATGTCGACAAGCGCGAATTCAAGGTTCCATTTGTGTGTGGGGCGGTGAACCTGGGGGAGGCTTTGAGAAGGATAGGAGAAGGAGCCTCCATGATAAGGACTAAGGGCGAAGCCGGAACTGGGAATGTAGTGGAGGCAGTTCGCCACATGAGGGCTATACTCGATGAGATAAAAAGGCTTGCTGCCCTTCCCCATGAAGAGCTCATGGCTAGCGCGAAAGGACTTGGCGCTCCTTATGAGCTAGTTGTGGAGGTTGCCTCCCTGGGCAAGCTCCCGGTGGTCAATTTCTCCGCTGGCGGCATTGCTACTCCTGCAGACGCGGCATTGATGATGCAGCTCGGCGCGGATGGGGTTTTCGTTGGCTCAGGGATATTCAAGTCGGAAAATCCGTCTGCCATGGCGTCTTCTATCGTGGAAGCTACCACGCATTACGATGACCCTCTCACCATTGCCAGGGTTTCAAAGGGTCTCGGGGATGCCATGAAGGGGCTGGAAATCCGCGAAATACCGAAGGAGAGCATGACTCAATTCCGTGGATGGTAACGTTTTGAAAGTAGGTGTGCTCGCGCTTCAGGGTGCTGTTCGCGAACATATCCAAATGCTGAAAAACTGTGGAGCCCAGGGGTTTCGGTGAAGTGTCCTTCTGGGCTCGATGATATTGATGGGCTTGTAATTCCTGGGGGAGAGAGCACAACAATAGGGAAGCTGATGGGCGCTTATGGCTTTATCGGGCCTATCCGTGAGTAGCTGACCGTCTGTCGAAGCATTAAACAATAAATGGAGGCGTCAGGATGTCTGGGCATTCTAAGTGGTCAACCATAAAACGTAAGAAGGGGAAGGAAGATGCCAAGAAGGGGCAGATATTCAGCAAGCTCTCCCAGAAGATAATAATGGCGGCGCGGGAGGGAGGTGGGGACCCTGCTGCAAATTCCGCTCTTGCCAATGCAATAGAGGCCGCGAAGAGCCAAAGTATGCCCATGGAGAATATAAAGAGAGCAATAGCGAGGGGCACCGGAGAGCTTGGCGGGGGGGAACTTGAGCACATGAGCTTCGAGGGGTATGGAGAAGGTGGGGTGGCACTAATGGTTGAAGTTTTGACGGACAACAAAAATCGAGCTGCTTCAGAGGTGAGGTACGTTTTTAACAAGCGGGGGGGACGTCTTGGTGAGGTGGGTTCCGTTTCCTGGATATTCGAAAAAAAGGGTGTTTTTCTGGTGAGAAAAGAGGACTCCCAGGATGAAGATGAGCTTTTGGCGATTGCCTTGGAAGGTGGGGCTGACGACCTCGATAGCGAGGGAGAGGATTACTGGGAGATAACCTGCGATGTCGAACACTTCAACGATGTCAAGAAAGCACTTGCGTCGGCTGGAATAGAGCCCGAAAGCGCTGAACTTACTATGTTCCCCAAAACGACTGTCACCCTCGACAAAGATTCCGCAAAGAAGGTTCTCAGGCTGATAGAGGAGCTCGAGGACCTTCAAGATGTAAGCGATGTTTACTCGAACTTTGATGTTCCAGAGGAAGTTCTAAAGGAGCTCAGTTCAGCTTCCTGATAGAAGGGCGAA
>JAQURN010000138.1 GCA_028715585.1 Actinomycetota bacterium
CTCCTGAAGATCCTCCACCCCTTCTTCGGCCTGCTTTCTGCGGTAATTTCCCTCGAACGCGAAGGGCTTCGTCACCACTCCAATCGTGAGCGCCCCAAGCTCCTTACTCACCTCGGCAACCACGGGAGCGGCACCTGTTCCTGTGCCACCACCTTCGCCCGCGGTAATAAAAACCATATCGCTTCCCTTAAGCACTTCTTTGATTTGGTCTTTATGTTGCTCTGCCGCCTGCCTACCCAGTTCAGGTTGATTGCCCGTTCCTAAAAAACGAGTGATGTCCTCCCCAATGCTGATTTTGACATCGGCATCGCAGGCAAGAAGATCCTGTGCGTCGGTATTTATGGCAATAAAATCTACGCCTGTCATGCCATCCCTAATCATCCTATTGATTGCGTTGTTACCACCTCCGCCGACTCCTACCACCTTGATGACCGCGAAAAACTGCTTCAAATTATCGGGCATATCAAAATCCTTTCTCTGCTTTTCTCACTGCCGCCGAGAACTTTGCCACCTTTCCTCTCAAATTGTAACAAAACCTTAAATAACAAGTCGAAGAAAATTATACAAGTTATTAACTTCTACTAAAACTACACGTCTATGCTTTCCCGAAATTCTAATCTTATTTAGAAAATAACTTCAAGGTTTCGTTCCCACCACCGGGCAATCTACCACGCTTACATCGAGATATGCAACATTCCTTTTGCTTCTTTGAATTTCTTTCACTATCGCCTCGACCAATTTGTTCTTTTGCTTATAATCCGCCTTCCCACCATAGATGATTTCATATCCCGTCCTCAGACTGAATATGAGCCCTTTCTCGCTAAGGGGGTCGGCAAACTGTATCTTGCTCCTTATAAATAAAGGCATTTCCCTGATAACCTCCACGCAATCACTCACGGCTCCGGAAGGAAGGCGCAAACCAATTGAAGGTATCCTTGTGTTCCCAGCGTTTATTCTGGGCAATGTCTCATGCTGATGCGCTTCCACCTTTTCAAGTACAAAAGCTTCTTCGTCAACCAAAAAACAGGCTCCCCCGTAATCGACCACCGCTAGTGGTTCTCGCTCCTTCACAGTGATTATTAGAGTATGGGGAAGTTCCCTTTCTATATCGACATCGCTTATCCAGGGGTTCATTCGCAGGTTTTTATCCAAAACTCTCACAGGAAGGGTAAGTAAGTTCTCATAGGATTCAACCCCACTCAAGCCCCTTAAATATTCCTCTGGAAGACTTGAATTTCCCCGCATCCTTATGTCGCTCACGCTCAGGGCATCCGTAAAAAAACAGAAATAAACTAAAAACGCAACCGCCGCGAAGCAAAAAATCACAGCAGCCAAAAGGATTTTTTTGAAAAGGTTCCCTTCGTCAGGATGCCTCTTGAGCTTTCTCACACTGACCACCAAATTCCGCCTTCAGGCGTGCGCCATTGAGGATAGCCTCCACCACTTCCTCGAACGACATTCCAATTGCTCCCGCAGCCTTGGGTATCAGGCTGGTGGAAGTCATACCCGGAATGGTGTTTATCTCAAGTGTGTAAATTTCCCCGCTTTCATCGGCAAGCATCATGTCAACTCTCGCTATACCTTCGCAGCCAAGAATCTCGAAAACCTTGAGCGCAATGTCCTTCAACCTGGACTCGGTTTTCTCGTCAATGTGAGCCGGCACCTCGTAATCCGTCATCCCCTTTTCGTACTTTGCCCGGTAATCGTAGAAGTCACATTTTGTCTTTATCTCGAGCACAGGTAAAACAATGGGTTCCTTCCCGAGAATTCCAACTGTCATTAGTCTCCCGGGAATGAAGAGTTCAACCACGGCCTCTGAATCGCAGGCAAAAACCCGCTCCAGAGCACTGGGGAGGGAATCGGCTTCATGAACTACAGAAGCGGCAACACTGCTTCCCCCACAAGATGGTTTGACCATCAGCGGAAAGGAAAGCTCGTCAGTTATCTCCCGCTTAGCCTGGTCTAAATCCGCGTTTCTCGAAACAGCTTTTCCCTTCGCGACCGTTATGCCATGATGGGAAAGAATCTTTTTGGTAAGTACCTTGTTCATCGCTATCGCGCTTGGAAGAACTCCGCTGCCAGTGTATGGTATGCGCATTACTTCAAGAAGACCTTGCACGCACCCATCTTCACCACCTTTTCCATGAAGAGCCAAAAAAGCTACATCGGGTTTGGCCTCTTTCAAGGCAAGAGGAAGATCATTAGCGGCATCGATCTCCTTTACGTCGTGCCCAGAGCTTCTGAGGGCACTGGCTATGGCTTTACCGGTCTCGAAGGAAACGTCTCTCTCTGGCCCCCATCCTCCCATGAGTACCGCTATCACCGTCATTGCCGTTCCTCCTCCGTAAAACCAACCAGTTGGACTTCCAATTCTAGATCAATCCCAAATTTCTCTTTTACCTTGGACATGGCAAAATCTATGAGCGCTTTTATATCAGAGGCAGAAGCTCCTCCCGTATTTACGATGAAATTGGCATGCTCCTCAGATATACTCGCTCCACCTATCTCCTTCCCCCTCAAGCCACATTCCTCAATCAGCCGTCCCGCGCTCTCCCCAGGAGGATTCTTGAAAACAGACCCTGCTGTTGGCATCCCAAGGGGCTGAGTTGTGACCCTTTCTCTTCTCACGTTCTCCATTTTTTTCTTTACTAGAGAGGAATCTCTCCTCTCCAAAGAGAAAACAGCCTCGACGACTATTTGCCCCGCAGGGACGAGAGGGGTTCTGTATGCGCCGCTAAATTCTTCATAGATTTTCAATCTGCCCGAATAGTCTGCGCACACCACCTTTTCCAGCACGTCAGAAATGGAACCTCCAAAAGCCCCCGCGTTCATCATTACCGCGCCGCCAACCGTTCCAGGAATACCGAAAGCAAATTCAAGCCCCCCAAGGGAAGCTTTGCGCGCCGCTGCCACCACGGAACCAAGAAGCGCCCCCGATCCAGCATCTATCCGCTCACCCTCAACACGAATTCCAGCAAACTCGCCAACCAGGCGAATAACCAATCCCTCAAAGCCCCTGTCGGATACCAAGACATTGGAACCATTGCCCAAAACAAAAATTGGGAAGTTGAGACTCCTCGCGACTGAGAGAACTTGAAGAAGCGCGTCTCTGGTTTCCACAAGCGTAAAAAATTTCGCGGGTCCGCCAACCCGCCAGGTAGTGAATTCACTCATGGGCACTTCATAATGAGTTGTCGCCCCCACGATTCCAGATAGAAATTCGAGGAGGTCACTTGAAGTTGAAGCCAATGAGGTTTCTCACCCCCGCTCAAGCATTTCGATAATTTCCCGCCCACAGAGGGTAATGTCCCCAGCACCAATCGTAAGAACCAAATCGCCCTTTCTAAGGAGAGGAACCACCTCTGAGGCAAGCTTTATCCTATCTGGAACATAAAAAACCTTCGTCTCCGGGGAATGTCTTTTTACGCTTTCAGCCACCAACTCGCCGCTGATTCCCGGCTCGGCATCTTCTCCCGCACTGTAAATATCAGTCACCACCACAATATCAGCGCCGCCTAGTGAAACACCGAAATCTCCGGCAAGCAACCTTGTGCGGGTATATCTATGGGGTTGAAATATCACCACTACCCTCTTATATGCCCCCATCGAGGCAATATCCATGACTGCCTTGACTTCCGTTGGATGGTGAGCATAGTCATCTATCACGGTCACGCCCCCCGAGCTTCCCACAAGCTCGAACCTTCTCCTAACTCCCTTGAAATCTACCAACGCGCTTACAAGGTCCTCCTCAGAGAAACCGAGGCGATGACAAAGGGCAATTGCGCCAATGGAGTTGTAAACGTTGTGGATGCCGGGAACGCGATTCTCTACCTCAATCTCTTTTCCCCTCAATGAAGCCACGAACTTACTTCCTTCCGGCTTGAGCCTAATCTCGCTGGCTCTATAATCATTGTGCTCTCCACGCCCGTAGAAAATGACCTCTTCCCCTATATGAGAAAGCAACTCGCCAACTTTACGCGCGCCCGGATTGTCACCACGAACGACAGCAAAACCTTCCGGAGGGAGAAGCTTCAAAAACTCGAAAAACATCTCCTCTTCCCTCTTGGCACTCCCGAAAAAATCCATGTGGTCGCCATCGATATTTGTAATCAACG
>JAQURN010000139.1 GCA_028715585.1 Actinomycetota bacterium
TTTTGCGCTAAGATTGATTAAGATCATGTACTCCCTGAGAAGGGATGAACCATCCTTGAATAGTTAGGGAAAATAAGCCGAAGGTCGTTGATTTACTGGAGGTGGAAGAATTGTCTAAAGTTCTCGAGGTAAACGAGGAAAATTTTGATTCGGAAATACTGAAAGCAGAAAAAGCAGCGCTGGTTGATTTCTGGGCATCCTGGTGTGGACCGTGCAGGATGATGCACCCAATAATCGAGAGCCTTTCTGAAGACTTCGAGGACAGGGCTGTAGTCGCGCGCTGCAACGTGGACGAGAACCCTTCACTGGCAGGGCGCTATGGTGTTACCGCTATCCCAACGCTCATCATTTTCAAGGGTGGGGAAGCGGTGGATACGCTTATAGGGGTAACCCCCGCGGAAGAGCTGAAGTCAAGGCTCGAAGCCCAGCTTTAGTCTGGCGGGTTTTCGCGAGCGCGGAAAGAAAATTACAAGGGGAGCGATTTTTCTGGACATAAAGGGTTTCATCCCAAATACGATGCTCGATTGGGAAGGGGTTCTCGCGTCCACTATTTTTCTTCCCGGTTGTAATTTTCGATGCCCTTACTGTCAGAACCCCGATTTGGTTCTTCACCCGAAGGCCTTACAGACGGTGTCTCTATCTGTCATTGAGCAGGCCATCGCTGAAAGCGATGGTTGGGTTGAGGGCGTTTGCATAACCGGTGGGGAGCCATGCATGCATAAAGGTATCGGGGATTTGTGTGAAGAGCTGAGGAAGTTAGGCGTAAAGGTCAAGCTCGACACAAATGGGAGCTTCCCCCAGGTGCTCGAGGAACTTGTCTTCGGGAAGTTTGTCGATTACGTGGCAATGGATATTAAGGCTCCCCTAGAGGAGAGCCGCTACAAGATTTCCACTGGGGTAAGTGGGGGAGGGATAGTGGAGAAAGTAAAGAGGAGCATCGAGATAGTTCAAGATTCGGGGGTTGACCACGAGTTCAGAACCACTGTGGTGCCGATGATACACAGCCCAGAGCACATCGGCAAAATAGCCGGTTTTCTCGAAGGAGAAAAGAGATACTTCTTGCAGTACTTCAGTCCGAGGGAAACTCTGGATCCGCGGTTTACCAAGCTCAAGCCGTTTACCAGTGAGCAAATGGAAGAATTCGCCCGAGAGGCGAGAAAATCGGTTCCCGAAGTCACTGTCCGAGGTGCCCCCGCCGGGATGAGCCAGTAATTTGAGGTGTCAGAGGAAACATGGAATTCATGCCCGATTGTTATCCCTGTGCCATGCGCCAGGGAGTTTCAGCAGCCAAGATAAGCGGAGGAGATGTTTCCTTCCAGCATACCTGCCTGAGAGAGGTCGCGAAAATCCTTTCCTCTACCTCGACTCCGGTTACTCCTCCAGAGGTGGGTGAGAGGATATACAAGACGATAAGTGTTCTCTCCCACAATCCCGACCTCTTCCGCGCCGAGAAGAAAAAGCAAAACAGCGAGGCTATGGCCATTCTCCCTGGCTTACGAAAAATGATAAGAGAAGCGAGGAATCCTCTTGAAATGGCGGCGAGGCTGGCAATCGCTGGAAACGTGGTTGACCTGGGGGCTAATGAGGATTTTGACCTTGAGAAATCCGTCAGCGAAGCCGCCCAGGGTGGGGTTTCCTTCGAGGCGTTTGAAGATTTCGCCGGAGCGATTTCGAAGAGCGGAAGTATCCTCTACATTGCTGATAACTGTGGGGAGATTGTATTCGACAGGTTGTTTATCGAGACCATAGCTGATAGTTTTCCAAAAGCTCAAATTACTGTTGGCGTGAGAAGCAAGCCAATCATAAACGATGTCACTGAGGTCGAAGCAAGAGAAGTCGGTATAGACTCGGTGGCTCGCATTCTTCCAACCGGTTCTGAGATGCCGGGCACTCTTCTCTCTAAGACCACTGCCGAGTTCAAGGAGCTTTTCTTCGGAGTGGATCTGGTGATTGCTAAAGGGCAGGGAAACTGGGAAACAATTGAGAGCCCTCAAAGGGAAGTTTATTTTCTCTTCAAGGTCAAGTGTCCGACGGTGGCAGAGATGACCGGAGTTTCTATCGGGACGCCCCTGATTTTCAAAAAACCATAGTTATTTGTCCTTGTTTGCTGAAGTGTATATAATGAAGCGGCGATTGGGGGATTTTTCCACGCAAAGAAAGTAGAAGCATCTTCGTAAGAGGAAGGAGGCTCAAAATGGATGACACTATTCCCGAGATGATTAAAAACCGTGTCCAGAAATACGGTGACCGCCAGATGATGTATGTGAAAAGGGGCGGGGAGTGGCGAAAGATTACCTGGAATGAATTCTGGTCAAAGGTCAAAAGGCTCGGGCTGGGAATGATTTCCCTCGGCATAAAACCCCAAGATAGGGTCGCTATATTTTCCGACAACTCTCCAGAGTGGCAGATGACCGACATAGCCGTTCTTTCTATAGGCGCGATTGATGTGCCCCTTTATTCCACCATTACCCCAAAGCAAGCTGAATACATCCTTTCAGACTCTGGGGCGCGCATCTGTTTTGTTGGTTCTGAAGATCACCTACGCAGGGTCGAGGAGGTGTGGGGGAACCTCCCCGAGCTAATGAAGGTCGTTACGATGGATGGAACAAAATCGGAGAACCCAAATGTAATTACCTTTGAAGAGCTCATGGAGATTGGGGATAAATACGAGAAACCAGAGGAATTCGATGAACGCATGAAGGCTCTGAAGCCCGATGACCTCTGCAGTTTTGTCTATACCTCTGGGACGACTGGCAACCCCAAAGGCGCAATGCTCACGCACAACAACTTCCTTTCCAACGTCAAGGCGTGCTCGGAGATAATACACGTTACTGACGAGGACGTCTGTCTCTCGTACTTACCTCTGAGCCACGTGCTCGAGCGGATGTCGGGTTACTATTCGAGTTTGTACAATGGGGCAACCATATATCACGCGACCTCCATCGACACGATTCTTCCAGAACTGAGCGAAGTACGGCCACATTTTATGGTGAGTGTTCCCAGGCTTTACGAAAAATTTTACGCCGGCGTGCTTGCCAACGTGGAGTCGCAATCGCCGTTCAAGCAGAGAGTGTTCAACTGGGCAGTCAGAATAGGAAGGGAAGTCAGCAAGTTGAAGGTTGAGCACAAGCCAATACCCTTGTGGCTCAAGCTTCGCTATCGCATTGCCAACAAGCTCGTTTTCAAACAGATATACGAGTTGATGGGGGGAAGGCTCAAGTTTTTTATATCTGGTGGCGGTCCCCTTGCCAAGGAAATAGCGGAGTTTTTCCACAGCCTTGGCATCACCATAATCGAGGGCTATGGGCTTACCGAAACCTCCCCTGTAACTAACGTGAATAGACCGGATGAGCTGAAGTTTGGTTCGGTGGGGCGCCCGATACCCGGGGTCGAAATCAAGATTGCTGAGGACGGCGAGATTCTGGTAAGAGGTCCGAATGTGATGAAAGGTTATTGGAACCGACCGGAGGAAACTGCCGAGGCGATAGACGAAGAAGGCTGGTTCTACACTGGTGATATTGGGTACGTCGACGAAGATGGCTATCTCCACATCACCGACAGGAAGAAAGACATCATCGTAACCGCCGGCGGAAAGAACATCGCTCCCCAAAATATCGAGAACACTCTTATAACCTGCAAGTATATAGAGCAAGTATGCGTGATAGGGGACAAAAGAAAATACCTTTCAGCGCTCATCGTTCCAAACTTCGAAGAGCTGGAGAAGTGGGCTAAGGCGAACGGCATAGAGTATAAAAGCACGGAGGAGTTGGTTGAGGATCAACGAACCTACGACCTCATAAAAGGCGAGATAGACAATCTCCTGAAGGATTTCGATCGACATGAGCAGATAGTGAAGTTCCTGCTGCTAACAGAGGAAATGACTATAGCTTCCGGTCTCCTTACTCCCACATTGAAGGTGAGACGCCGGCAGGTTGCCGAGACGTTTGCGGACGATATAGAAAAACTCTATACCTAAAGGCAAGAGTGCCCTGCAGCCAATGTAGTAGGGGTGGGCAGATGAACATTGGCAAGCTGCTAAGCGGTTTTGTTCTGAGCGGGTCATGGCGGTTTTTGAAGGATCTTGGGGATTTACTTTCTCCCAGGACAGGGAAC
>JAQURN010000140.1 GCA_028715585.1 Actinomycetota bacterium
GGTCCCCACAATATGATTGAGCCGAGATTGCCTTCCTCTATTGCCACGCGAAGCGGCATCCCCACACCCACCAGGTTTTCCTGGCCTTCGAACTCGTCGAGGTTTTTGGGGCGCATTCTCTCCGCCAGGGGGGCATCCCTTATCTTGTCCTCATCTAACTGGTCGAAAAGGTCCAACTTTTTCACCCTTCAAATACTCTCGGATATTTTTTGTAGCGATGAAAACGCTGACTTTTCCGCTTTATAGATATCCAGCGCAATTGGGCTCGCGACCCTGAGCGCTCTTTCAGGTTCGGAGGAGTTTTCCTTCAAGGCAAGAGACAACTCTGTCCACCTGTCGCCGATTTCTATGAACCTCTTGCCGGTTGCTTCGAGGTCTGGCTTACCAAGCACGGCGGATGATTGCTCGAGGAACCTTCCGAACATGCGGCGGAAGTTTCCTCCATAACCGGTCCCGGCTTTTTCCGCGCTTACATAGATGTTCTTGCAGATGAGGCTGAGCGTCTCGGAATCCATGAAATCCGCGAATTTCGGCACTGACTCCGCAAACTCCCGCAGGCCCACAAGCCCCTGGACGATGAGTCCTCCATCACAAGCGAAGCGAGCCCTTTCGGTTGGAAGCTCCAGATTATGCCTCACAGCTTTTTTTAGAGCTTGAGGGATTGCTCGTTCGAGCGGCTCGAGCTCTTGTGGTACCCGGATTATGTAGTACGCGTTATTTGCCGGCTGAGGAAGCCAGGCGGACGATCTTGCCTTTTCGAGGTTTTCAAGCGAGCATTCCTGAATGGTGTCACGGTCGTTGTCGGCAACGAATGACACCCCTCTATCTTCATCATATCCCACCAGAACGATTCTGTGGGTGCTGAAGTGCCTTTTTGCCCTGAGATAGTCCAGGTAGTAAACGTCTGCGTGCACCATCGTGGGTATGCCTTTGTCTAAAAGATTTTTGACATCTGCCCATGCTTGCTTGTTGTCGATGCCTTCCACCAGTTCCAGCTCGAAACCAAGATTCCTGGAGAGGAGTTGTTCCAGGTTGTAAATCCTTCCCCCGATATAGACTGGAGGCACCATCTCTGGGTGCTTGAAATATGTGAAGCCAATCCCAACCCCGATACCAAAGACTATGTCCTCAGTATAGTCATGCCCATAAAATTTCAAGATGTCTCTCATGGCGGTACTGCCACAGTGTCCCCCGGGTCGATGTGGGAATTTTTCTATGAATACTTTTCCCAACTAATCCTCCTTTTGGAAATGCTCTTTGCCTTTAATTGTGCAACAAATTCATGTTTAGTGCAGCCCATTAGCTTGTTGCTGTAAAATTTTAGTCGGTCTCAGGAGACAGCTCTGCAGAACGAAAATTCTTCGCACCACTTGCATACCTGAATCACCGTTGCTCAAGCGTGATAATGGTGTAGTCTGACCACCCTATGAAAAAAATAGGAAAAATTTCTTCGCACTATTGATTTTTGCTATCAGATAACATTGTATATATACAATGGGATGTGTCTAGGTGGGATAAGCCATGGATTACGAGAAGAACATCAACATGCTCAAGCGGATGCGGGACGCGCGCATCAAGAAGCTCGGGGAGGTAGGACCGTTCATTGCAGGTACTGTTGTCGAGTTCGGGAGGGTATGCGGAAGGGAAAACTGCAGAAAATGTGCCAAAGGCGAGAGGCACAAGACACAACAGTTAACCTACAAAGATGATCAACAGAAGACAGTATGTGTCTACATACCGGTGGATAAGATAGAGGAGGTAAAGGAATGGACAAAGGAGTACAAGAAGCTCAAGAGACTGATCGCCGAGATCGGCGATCTGCAGGAGCAGATACTAAAGAGACACGTTACCGAGAAGCGCCTCAAGAGAGGAAGGCCCTGATAGTTTCCTTCCATAAGACTTTGAGGCGTTTCTTCCCTGGGCTTAAAAAAAACTTAACTCGCTTTCTGACCCACGGGAACCTGAAAAGACCACCTATACTCTTTCCACCATCCTATACACCGGCATTTTCCTGTTTCTGTTCAAGCTTGGCTCCCGCCGCCAGATAGACTTTTTGTTCAACTCGCCAGAGTTTATCGCTAACCGGGGGCTGCTCTCTGGACAGAAGCTCAATCGCGCACCAGACAATGATACCCTCGCATATCTCCAAGGTTCGCCTATTCATGGCCCGCTCTCTATTGCGCTCCAGAGCACTTGAATATGGGCGTCTTTTGGGCAAATACTGGATGATTGTAATAGATGGAACCGGTCTTGTTTGCTATGACAAGCCCCACTGCGAATGCTGCCTTACCAAGACCATACATGGAAAGAGAATTTGGTATCACAATGTTCTGGAGGCCAAGCTCATCACTCCAGATGGGCTGGCTCTGTCTGTTTGCACCGAGTTCATTGAGAACGAACCGCGCGAAGCGAGTAAGCAGGACTGTGAGCTCAAGGCCTTCTACCGGATGGCTAAAAAGTTAAAGAAAGATTTCCCCCAACTTCCCATCCTGATAGGTGGCGACTCGCTTTTTGCCCGTGTCCCCGTCTTCGAAATTGCGCGCAAGAACAACTGGCGCTTCATAATCACCTTCAAGAGGGGATCGATCCCAACTCTGTTCGATGAGTTTGAGAAGCTGAAAAAACGTTGCCCGGAGAATACCGCCAGGAGGGAGGATGAATCGGTCGTGGGGAACTTTTCATGGGTCAACCACTTCGAGCACGCCGGTCACCGGCTGGCCGTTCTGGAGTGCAAAGAGATCAAGAAGAAAACTGGCGAGATGACCCGTTTTGTCTGGATAACCAACATAAAGGTGAACGATCAGAACTACAAGAGCATAGCGAAAGAGGGAAGGTCAAGGTGGACTATTGAGAACCAGGGCTTCAACGCCCAGAAGAACGGAGGCTACGCGCTGGAACATCCTTTCTGCTCCAATCCAAATGGAGCAAAGAATTTCTATCTTCTACTCCAGATAGCACATATCATAAACCAGCTTCTCGAGAGGGGCTCACTTCTGCGCCATCTCATGCACAGCACCTTCGGCAGCATCAGAAACCTATCCTGTTTCCTCTTGGAGGCATTTCGAACCTGCTCGATTTATGCTGATGTTCTCAAGGCAGAACTTTCCAAACCATACCAGCTCCGCCTTTTCGACACGTGACCTCACATGGGGCAGAAAGAGTCCACGCGCGTAGCCTCCTACAGTCTAACACCACCGGCGGGTCCATCACAGCAAGCGACCCTGATTTCATCGTCCCCGAAGTCCCCTGAGCTTCCCCGGCCACTTCGATGGCTCGATTTGGATGGTCATTCCCGATTTTCATTCCGCAGAGCTGCTCAGGAGATTTTTTGCTTGTATATCAAACGGGGAGGAGTTACACTGCTTTTTAAGAAGCGGGATGCTGCGGGGCAAAGCCTCTTATGTCCCTGGGGTGGGCGAGATGAGGCAAGAAAAGCAACCACCATCTGTAATCGAGCATTTCCTCAAGCAAAGAGCTTACCCCTGGATGTTTTTTCTCCTTTTTGTCCTTTTTGTTCTTTCACTCTTTGCTCTCGGAGCCTTATTTTTCTCACCTGAGGCAACCAGAGCCAATAGCCTGGTGGTGACCGATCCCGGGGACAGTGGTCCCGGGACATTGAGGGACGCCATAGAGCAGGCAAACCTCAACCCCGGCCCCGATAGATAATATTCGAAATACGACCCCATACCGGAACCGGAATAAAAACCCTAGCTTTGAGGTTTCTGGAGGTGAAGAAGATGAACCTTATAAAAAAACGCAAGTGCTCTTTCAAACTTGCCTCGCTCTTTCTGGCAGCGCTCCTGGCACTTGGCATATCATCTGTGCTTTATCCCAACTTCGCCCTTGCAGAGCCAGTAATCCACTGGCAGGATAACGGGGTTTTGCTTTCAACCGCAGGAGAAGACCCAGGGGAAAGAGAGGGAGCAATCGGGATAACCCCGGATGGAGCTGGTGGAGCCATAGCAGTGTGGATAG
>JAQURN010000141.1 GCA_028715585.1 Actinomycetota bacterium
TCATCGCTTTGAACATCGCACTCGATTTCGTCTACTTCTACATCTTCAAATCGGACTACATGAAGATTTCGGGGCTTGCTCTGGGCAACACTTCCGCCTATCTCGTCGGCTCGATATGGGTTCTCGCGGTGCTGAGAAAACGCCTCGGGACAATCGATGAGAAGAGAATCGTGCGCTCAATTTCAAAAATCATCATTGCCTCGATAGCCATGGGAGCATCATGTTGGGGAACAGCGCTCCTGATAGAGAAAACCCTTGGCACCCAGTCCCTTATGGCACAGCTGCTCCAAGTATTCCTCCCTATTGCCGTCTCTTTACTCGTTTATCTAAGTGCCTCCATTCTCCTTAAATCCGAAGAGATGAATGCGCTCAAAAGACTTATCTCTAGGTTTCTCAGAAGAAAACAATCCGAACTGGAGCCAATCCCAAGCGAACCAACCGAGGATAAGTTATAATTACCAAAAGGAGGGGGAAATTGAGATTCAACCTTTCAAGATACATAACCGATGAGAGCGGCCAGATATTCAAGCACGTCATGAAGATAGTCCTGGTGGTAGTAGTAATTGGAATTTTACTCTCCGAGGGTGGACCTCTTCTGTTTTACCGTTTCTCTACCATGCAGGATGCTGAAGACATCGCCAAGTCCGCCGCTTCCGAATATCTGATGCAGCAGAAGAACATCCCTGGAGTGCTCAACACTATAGGCTCCCAGCTTCGAACGATGGGCTACTCAGAAGAGGAAATCAGCCAATGCGTGATACAATTTCTACCGGTAGAGTCTAGGGAAAAGACATCCGTAAGGGCTACGGTGGTGAAATACGCGAACACCTTGTTCACTCGCAACATCGAACCACTAAAAAAGTACTCTAGGATAGCTTCCACCAGGGAAGAGGAGCTATCCTCTAGTGCACCATCCCGCAGATAGGTTGGTATTCGAGCGACCCATACGTCCCGAAAGCCGTGTTGTGCTTCCTCGCCGTCAGACAACCCTTGATTTTGCCCTTCAAGCCTCGGGAAAGAGAAAGTCTATTGACTTTCGGTTCAGCCACAGGGATGGCACGGACTGAAGGAGCTTTCCATCAACGAGGCTATATATCTCAGCGTCTTCAATAGAGATGAAGGCCTGCTCTCCTCCATTGAGAATGTCACTCAGCCCTACTCCTGGATAGAGACAGATATTGCCGACAATCCTGAATCGATTTATCAACACCACCACTTTTTTCTTTTCCTCAGGAATTTCCATTTCTCTTTTTCACCTCCAAGTCCCGCGAGAAAACCTAAGACAACCATACATAATAGCAGTAGAAGAGCGCTGATGCTTTAAGCTTTCCCGCACCTAACGCACCTAATCCCCATTAGTTAAACTACACGGTCCAAAAGCCAATGAAGTCGGTTGGAAATCGCGAGCTCGCAGGCAAGAGCAAGGAAGGAAAAAAAGAGGGTCGCAGTTTTAGAGATAGCCTTATCGAGCAGCAAAAGAACCAAGCGTATCAGCATGAAATTCAAAACAGCCAGAGTAAATATGATGGAGAAAATCTCGACGGCGGACCAGAACCAGAAGGCACCCGGCCAATCCGGCATGAGCAAGAAAAATATGAAGACCACCGTGAGTAGGAGAAGGAGTATGCTCCACCAGCTATCGAGCGGAGACTCCTCGTCTATTCCATAGCGCTTCCTGCTAAACAGGCTCGAGAAGAGAGGGAAAACCAGGGCGGCAAGCGCTACTCCGGCGCATGAGCCAGTAATGAGCCGCACCGCGTTGCTCGTCTCCCTAAGCCCGGCGTAAGAAGTAACTCCATCCACAATCGTAGGCAGTAACAGCAGGCAGATGACAATCACCTTCAAGCGTGAAGGATATCTCCCTTTGCCCAAACCGTTGAACGCAAGTAATAAAACAAAGCAAAATGTGAAACCGATAAAAGTGCCCGTATCCCGTGCGCAGACCGGCAGAGCTTTCCCACCGAAGTGAAGAGTCCGAGACTCAATCTGGTGGCATATTGAATATCCAATTTGATTGAAAATCCAAGTTAGAAAGCTTATGAATCCTTGCATAGGTAAAATATAGCCTAGCCGCATCAAAAAAGACGAGCCTGAAAGAAGGAGGAAAGTTGGAAGAAGAAAAACCATTGCTTTTCGAACATTTTCCGGAGCTAAGGCAAAAAGTTGATTGGGTTAGCCTGGGAGAATTTCCCACGCCCGTCCACAAGCTGGAGGGCATATCTGAGGAAGAAGGTATCCCTGAGCTCTATATCAAGAGGGATGACTTGAGCTCTCCCTTTTATGGGGGGAACAAGGTGAGGAAACTCGAGTTCATCCTCGCTCATGCACTCGCAGCTGGACACAAGAGATTGGTCACCTTTGGAGGCGCAGGTTCCAACCACGTCCTCGCCACCGCCATCCACGCGCGCAGACTGGCAATCGACCTATTCGCCGTAATGACTCCCCAGCCCAACGCTTTCTATGTGAGAAAAAACCTTCTCCTCGATTACTACAATGGGGTCAGGTTTTTCCCCGCTAAATCCATCTTCGGGGCGCCATTCCAATTCGCGAAGGCAATGATTTTTGGGTTTGAAAAGATGAAAGGGGGCTTCCCCCTGATAATCCCGCCGGGTGGATCGAACATTCTTGGTTCTCTTGGATACGTTGATTCCGCCCTCGAACTCAAGCAGCAAATCCACTCGGGAGCCATCCCCGAGCCGGATTTCATCTTCGTCGCCCATGGTAGCGGCGGAACCGCCGCGGGTCTCATGGTGGGCGTCCAGGTCGCAGGTCTCAAAAGTAAAGTGGTGCCAGTTAGAGTCGTGGACAAATACATGTGCAACCGCTTTTCGCTCGCACGGCTTGCTAACGCGACAATCCGCTTCCTAATGCGGGAAATCCCACGCCTCGACCTGAGGAAAATCAACCCAGCGGAAATGTCTTACATCTCAGATTTCGCCGGGGAGACTTACGCGAAATTTACCCCCGAGGCAATGGAGGCCGTCTCCAAAGCAAAAAAACTGGATGACATAAAGCTAGAGGGAACATATACGGGCAAAACTCTCGCAGGAGCCCTTGACTTCATCCACTCCAAGGGGCTCGAGGGCAAGGTATGCCTCTTCTGGAATACCTACAACTCGATAGACCTCTACCCCAAAGCAGCTCACCTTGACTTCCATCTTCTCCCCAGAAAACTTCAACGCTATTTCGAGACTCCTACCCAGGAGGAGCAAATGGGGCTCCCCCTCGAATAGAGTTAGCCTTGGCAATCCTCAACGAGATAGGCTCCGAGTTTTCTTGAACGCTCGAGCGTCTCAGGGTAATTTTTTATAGCCCCTTTAGCGTCCACGCCCGCCTGGGTAATTCTTTCCCAATGTCCTATCTCCAGCATAGAGAAAAAATACTTCACGGTAACCATAGCTGGTTCAAAGACGTCATCCCTGGGGAGCCCAGCAGTGGAAATCCACAGCCCTTTTCGACTTTCCCTTTTGTCATCGCTCACCGTGTGGCGTTTCAAAACGAATTTCGTAGCCCACAGGCATTGAAGCCTGTCGATGAGTATTTTCGCCTGGGCAGCGAGATTCATGCTGAAAATCGGCGCCGCTAGAATAACCGCGTCGCCAGAGAGAAGCAGTGGGTAGAGATCTTGCATATCGTCTTTCTGCGCGCACCTGCCAGTTTTGAAACAGGCGTTGCATGCCTTGCACGGGTTGAGGTTCAGTTCGGAAATAATTATCTTTTCCGTTTCCTCTCCGGCTTCCAGCGCTCCCCGCAGAGCACAATCAAGCATCAGCTCCGTATTGCCACCTCGCCTCGGGCTACAAGCTAGACCTATCACTGTTTTTTTTATCTTGTTCCCCTTCCCTCTGCACTTAGGTGCCAATCACCTTATATAGCATAAAGCATCTTCTCGCCCAGAAATGCAGTCTTTGGCCATAAAGAATCACAGCTTGGAAAGCCCTGCTATAATCTCTCCCTAGAAACGCTAAA
>JAQURN010000142.1 GCA_028715585.1 Actinomycetota bacterium
GCATTGACATGAGTGAATACATGGAAAAGCACACTGTGTCAAGGCTGATTGGCGCCCCGCCAGGATACGTGGGATACGAGGAAGGGGGCCAATTGACGGAAGCGGTGAGGAGAAAACCTTATACCGTGGTGCTCCTCGATGAGATAGAAAAAGCGCATGATGACGTTTTCAATATACTCCTTCAGATAATGGATGAAGGGCGGCTCACCGATGGCCACGGCCGGACGGTGGATTTCAAGAATACTGTCATCATCATGACCTCGAACATAGGAAGCCAGTCCATTGCCACTGCTGCACATGAGCGAGAGGCAATCAAAGAGAAAGTTCTTGCTGAGCTTAGGGAAAGATTCAAACCGGAGTTTCTCAATAGGGTAGATGAAATACTTGTTTTCAATCCCCTTTCAAGGGAAGACATCCGAAAGATAGTCGATATCCGGTTGGAGTACCTGAAAGATCGCCTCCGCCAGCGCAATATCACTATTGAGTTCGAAGACGAGGCAAAAGACCTTCTGGCGGAGAAAGGATTTGACCCTGTGTATGGAGCAAGGCCGCTTAAGAGGGTGATTCAACGAGAAATCGAAGACCCTCTTGCCATGAAGATACTCGGAGGCGAGATTACCGAAGGTCAAGCGGTGAAGATTTCTTCAGCCGATGGGCGGTTTGAATTCAATGTCGAAGAGACGGCACAGGAGACAGTGCCCTAACGGTTGTAATAGGGGAGAAGGATAACCAGAAGCAAGTAGGTACAGAGTAAGACGAGCATGACTATGTGGACGGGAATCATCCACCGCAGAGAGGGAGCGGCTATGGAAATACCCGTTCCAAGAGTGAGTAGCGTGAGAACGGCGATGATGCGATGCCTCCTTGCTTCCATTTGCGCGCGGGCTCTATCTCTGGGATAGGGGATGAATTCCTCTTCGAAATCTTCCTTGTAGTCGGACTGATAAACGTTTCTGCGCACATAAGGTTCCACTTCTTCCTGGGTGTTGAATTCTTTCATCCCTGAGATTTGGGAGGAGTGAATGCTTGTCTGGAGGGCAGCCATCCCCCGCCGGAACTCGGACACTGTTTGGAGCGGCGAATCCAACACTCTCTGCCGTAGCAACTCGGGTAGAAATACCGCGCCAAGCACTGCTACAAAAATAACCAGTATGGCAATATCCACTTTTTCCCCTCTGATGGCAGGGACCTACTATATATTGGCGTTTGAGGTAGGCTAACACACAATATACAGAAATGACAAGTATATTTTGGAAAAAATCTAAAATTTTTTCCCGCTGCCCGCGGGCGTGTGGGAGAACCTCTGTGAATGGATAAAATAGTGGCATTTTTTGCTGCTATCGGGTTAAAGTTAAACTAGCGCAATGAGGTAGTAGCGTTAGGCGAAGGCTAGGGAACATGGGAAAACATTCAACAAGGCAGACTTCATATCTGGAAGCCAGAAGTCGGAGTAGAGATTTCCGAAAAAGAAGTAAGGCGTTGAAAAAAAGTGCTTCTTCTACAAAGAAGCGCTGGTTCGTTGTGGCTTTTCTAATCGGCCTTCTTCTGGGCGGAACCCTTGGCTTCTTCCACCAATCTCTGCTAAACCTCGGGGCAGAGGTTTACCTCTCTATCAAGGAGGGTAGTTGGGAGCCGAGCGGAAAGGAAAAGGGGGAAGTCGAAGAAGCCTTGAATCCTATTTCCGACGATCCCTCTAAAAGCATAAACACCCTTGTTCTTGGCAGCGACAAAGGAAGCAACAAAGGGGAGGGTGGATGGTGTAGAAGCGACGTGATGATGCTGGTCGCTCTAAGGGAGGCAGAAAAGAAAGCCGTGGTTATCTCCATTCCTAGGGATACCAGGGTGAAGCTCCCTGGTCATGGATACGGGAAGATAAATGCCGCTCATGCCTACGGTGGCCCATCCATGGCTATAGATGTCGTCAAGGAGCTACTGGGCATGGAAGTCCATCACTTCGCAAGCCTTGATTTCAACGGGTTCCAGAGAATCATTGACGCTATAGGAGGAGTTCCGATTCACTTGAGCAAGCCGATAAACGACCCTCATTCTGGATACCTCCCTGCTGGGGATTTGAACCTCACCGGCTGGCAAGCACTTGTTTTGGTTAGGTCGAGGAAGCTCCCCGCTGGGGATATCGACCGAATCGCAAGCCAGCAGGCTTTCTTGCAAGCCCTGATAAACAAGCTTGCGAAAGTGGGAAAGGGATGGAAGGCAAAGACCTTGGTGGACATAGTAGCGTCCTCTTGCCAAACAGACTATAAGGGGAGTGAGCTTCTTACCTTGGCTGAGGAATTCAAGGATTTTTCGCCCTCAAACGTGCAGTTTGTCACTTTGCCCGGGACGATGAAAAATATCGGGGGCGGTAGTTATTTCATAGCGGACGAGCCACTTGTTGCCGAGATTGCCTTGGAGGTAAGCACCTCGAATCAAATTTCTCCTGAACTGATGGCGAAGCTCGCGGCTGAAAACCAGAGGTCTGGTGGATCACCGGCGGAAATGCTATACGAACCAGGGGAGGACGTGATAACGATAGTGGCGGGAACCTCTAAACAGCTTACGAACGCTCAGGTGGTGGCGGAGGAGCTAAAATTTTTTGGGCACGAAAAAATCGCCGTCGCCAAGTCGAAGGCGAGACAAAGGCAAACCACTATTTACTATCGCCCAGAGGCAAAATCCTCTTTTGCTCGTATCAAGGAAAAAGTGCCAGAGTTATCTCACGTGGATAGTGTAGCGGGGATGGATGTGCCGAAGACCTACAATTGTGGGGTTGTAGTGGTGCTGGGAGAGGACTTCCATACCCCAGGCATTTATGCTATCTATGGTAGGGCTCTCGAGCAGGCGTTTGGTTTCGAGAGCCTTGGCAAGATGCCCGTCTCTTTCGACTGAAGCAGAAAACCCGCCTTCCAAATTTTGCCGTTCCCGTTGAATGAAGCTATTCACTTTGCATTGGGCAGAGGGAAATTGAAATTTCCCCGCTCAATTCCGCTTGCGCAAGCAATTCCGCTTCCTCGGGGTGAACTAGCAACGTTACGCTCTCTACGCCCTCGGCGCCTGCTTCTGCCTTTTCCTCGCGACCTCCGATTGCCATGCTCAAGACCAGCCTATTTCTCAACAGTGTTCGGGTAGCCGGAGGTTCTCCGCAGGTGGACAAAACATCTACCCTGTCACCCGGGCGAATATCTGGCCCGGCTCCAGAGCACAAATCTAGCCGCAGGGTGTAGGCTCGGGAATCGGCTGGTATTCTTGCGGCAAGTGGCCCCGCGCCTTCCGACCCCACCACGCAGCTTGCCGTGAATGGCTCGCCCTTGCCGATAAATCTTAATGTCCTAGCGCCGATGATATCTTTTTCTTTTTTTATCGTGCCGGGCACTACATATTTCTCTGGAACATCCTTTTTCGAAACCATTTCCTTTGTTATAAGAATGCCAGGCGGGATATTTCTTGCCGCGACGTGAGCTCTTACCACTTGTCCACTGTCTTTCCTTCCTATCAATTGGGCAAAAAACCCAAGGATAAGCAAGCCCGCGAGTATAGCGAAAGCAGTTCCTGCTGCCGCGGTAAGCCCTGGCGTCAACCTTCGGTTGTTTTTGCCTCTTGCCGTGTTCACCGTTTTACAAACTCGCTCGATTGATTTTGATTACGGAGCTTAAGCAATTCAAGCACATTGTATAGCAAGCCAAGCAAAAGGTCAAGAAATTATTTGGAAGCAGCCCTCAGGTCAAGTCGATGAATTCCACCGACCAGTCCCAGAGGTCGGCATAGAGCATCACGTACCTGAGGGGAGAGCCGTGCCCGGTGATTACCTTGATGGCCTCCTGTGCCTGGATTGCCGCTGCTAGGGAGGCGGTTGTAGATAGGTTGCCAAGCTCTACTTCTATTCCCCTGGATTTCCCATCCTTCCTTTTGGGTTTCCCCAGAGGCTGGAGGAAATCCCCA
>JAQURN010000143.1 GCA_028715585.1 Actinomycetota bacterium
TTGGCGTGAAGGACCTTGGTGATTGCCGCCGTGAGCACGGTCTTTCCATGGTCAACGTGCCCTATCGTTCCTATGTTAAGATGAGGTTTGGTCCTTTCATATTTCTGCTTTGCCATTTCTCCTCCTACTTCCTAATTCCAACAATTATCCCCTGAGCAATCTCAGATGGTACCCTTTCGTAGCGATAAAATTCCATATGACATGTTGCCCTACCCTGGGTAAGGGAACGAAGGTCTGTCGCGTAACCAAAGAGCTCTGCCAGTGGAACAAATGCCTTGATTTGCCCTCCGGTTGGACCTTGCTCGATATGCTCTATTCGCCCTCTTCTCGCTGTTATGTCGGAAAGCACGTCGCCAAGATATTGTTCGGGAACATCTATTTTCAAAGACATCACCGGCTCGAGAATCACGGGTTTTGCACGAGCGACAGCGGACTTGAGCGCCTTAGAGCCTGCCACTTTGAACGCAAGTTCAGACGAGTCCACCTCATGGAAGCTTCCTCCAACCAGTTCCACCTCGAAGTCAACCAGAGGATAGCCGGCAAGCACCCCGAAAGAGGAAGCTTCTCTTATCCCCTCTTCTATAGCAGGGATATATTCCTTGGGAATATCGCCACCCCGCATGGCATTTGTGAACTTGAAACCAGATCCACTTGGAAGAGGCTTCAAGTTGATGATTACGTCCCCGTATTGTCCACGTCCACCGGATTGCTTGATAAACCTCTCTCTAACTCCTTCTACCGGTTCGGTCGCAGTCTCCCTATAAGAGACCTGGGGCTTGCCCACATTGGCGCCTACACCGAATTCACGTAGAAGCCTATCAACAATAATCTCCAGGTGAAGCTCTCCCATACCCTTGACGATAGTCTGTCCACTTTCCTCGTCGTGCTCCACCTTGAAAGTGGGGTCTTCTTCCGTGAGCTGCGCAAGAGATTGCGCCAGTTTCTCCTGGTCTATCTTCGTCTTGGGTTCGATGGCAATAGATATAACTGGCTCAGGGAAAACCATAGGCTCTAGGAGAATCGGATGCTTGATGTCACAGAGGGTATCACCAGTGACGGTATTCTTCAGTCCAACAACAGTTACAATATCTCCAGCCCCCACAGCATCAAGACTCTCCCTGTGGTTGGCATGCATCCTGAGGATTCGCGCAACTCTTTCTTTTTCACCCCTGCTTGAATTCAAGACGACGCTTCCCGATTTAAGCGTGCCCGAATAGGTTCTCAGGTAGGTAAGTTTTCCGATATGCGGGTCGGATACTATCTTAAAAGCGAGTGCGGCAAGTGGAGCGCTATCGCTTACCTCTCTCTTTTCCAACTTATGAGTATACAAATTTTCCCCTTCAACTCCCCCGATATCCAGCGGAGAAGGGAGGTAATCGACAATCGCGTCCAGAAGGATTTGGATTCCCCTATTTCGAAGGGCGGCTCCACACAGAATAGGAAATATCTTGGCAAGAAGGGTGCCCTTTCGTAGTGCCCTTACTAAACTCTCCTCACTAACTTCCTCTCCGTGCACATAGGCATGAAGAACCTCATCATCAAACTCCGCCGCCTGCTCGACCAGCTCATGCCTCGCAAGCTTCGCAGCCTCGAGAATGTCTTCACCTATCTCTTCGTATTCCCATTTTTCCCCCAGCTCGTCAAGCCACCTAATCTGTTTCATTCTTATGAGGTCAACCACTCCTGAAAAAGAATCCTCCCGCCCAATAGGGATTTCAACAGGAACCGCCTTGGCTCCAAGTCTTTCTTCAATGCTACTCAAGCATCGTTCGAAACTCGCACCCAACCTATCCATCTTGTTTACAAAACAAATTCGTGGAACACGATATTTATCCGCCTGTCTCCAGACAGTCTCGGATTGTGGCTCTACACCTTTGACAGCGTCAAAAAGTGCTATCGCCCCATCGAGCACCCTGAGAGACCTTTCAACCTCAACCGTAAAATCCACGTGCCCGGGCGTATCAATAATGTTTATGCGATGGTCCCTCCAAGAACACGTAGTAGCGGCGGATGTTATGGTTATCCCCCGTTCTTGTTCCTGCTCCATCCAATCCATAACCGCCGCGCCATCGTGAACCTCACCCATCTTGTAAGTCTTGCCGGTGTAGTAAAGAATTCTCTCGGTGACGGTTGTCTTTCCGGCATCGATGTGAGCCATTATTCCTATGTTTCTAACTTTTTCTAGCGAGCAATCCCTCACGGAGTCGCCGTTCATCGTCACCACCGACACTTGCCTTTTCTTTGATGTTACTCCACTCATAAAACTTATCACCACCGATAATGAGCAAAAGCCTTGTTTGCTTCTGCCATGCGGTGTAGGTCTTCTTTCTTCTTAATTGAGTGCCCAGCATTGTTCGCCGCTTCCAAAATCTCGCCAGCGAGTCTCTCGGACATTGTCTTTTCTCTCCTTTGCCTGGAGAATGAAACAATCCAACGCACCGCAAGCGTCCTTCCCCGCCTCATCTTCACCTCTACGGGCACCTGGTAAGTAGCTCCTCCTACCCTTCGTGGTCGCACTTCCAAAAGCGGCCTCACATTTTCCACGGCTTTTTGTAGAGTCTGAATTGGGTCAGACCCTCCACGTTCGCCAATGATACGAATAGCGTTATACACAATCTCTTCCGCTTTATCCTTCTTTCCATCACGCATAATTTTGTTGATAAACTGCGTCACCAAAGTACTCGAATAATAAGGGTCTCTGGGTATTTGCCTTTTGGGAACGGGTCCTCTCCTTGGCATTTCAAATACTCTCCGTGCTACTTCCCTTCTTGACGCCGTACCTAGACCTGCTTTGTTTCCTTCCCTCGACACCTGCCGTATCAAGAGCACTCCTTATCACTTTGTAACGAACCCCTGGCAGGTCTTTCACCCTTCCTCCCCTCACCAACACAATCGAGTGCTCCTGCAGGTTGTGCCCGATTCCAGGAATGTAAGCTGTAACCTCCACCCCATTAGTAAGCCTCACTCGACATATTTTCCGCAGAGCGGAATTCGGCTTCTTGGGGGTAGCCGTCTTGACCTGAATGCAAACTCCTCTCCTTTGAGGGCACTCCTGCAAAGCGGGCGCGGCGGTCTTAGTTTTTATTCTCTTTCTGCCTTTCCTCACAAGCTGGTTTATCGTTGGCAAAATTATCCCTCTTCCACGAAATTACATCCTGAACTTTCGCGAAAAATATGCCCCGAATGCCGTCGGGGCATAGCGTCGAAATGGCTTATTTCCGCCATTCGAGAATTTACCATCACTCATCGTAAGTGTCAACTTCGTATTTTTCTCCTTCTACATCGTCCCCGAAGTCTATACTTCTAAACACATCTAGAGGTTCGCCCAGCTCTGGAACTCCTCCTTCCTCACCGGTATAGAGAGGACCCCATTCTGCTCCAACTGGCTTGACATTGATATCACGATAGAGTTTCATGCCAGAACCACTGGGTATGAGCTTACCAATGATTACGTTTTCCTTAAGCCCACTGAGTGTATCGACCCTGCCAGAAAGAGCCGCGTCAGTGAGCACCCTGGTCGTTTCCTGGAAGGAAGCCGCCGAAAGGAATGAGTCCGTTGCCAAGCTGGCCTTGGTGATGCCGAGGAGAAGCTCCTTGAATTTTGGAGGCCTCCCTCCAGCCTCGGCTACCTTCGATGCCACTTCCCCTAACTCCAGGTAGTCCACGAGCTGACCTGGAAGAAAATCCGAGTCTCCCGGGTCAGTCACGGTCACTCTCTTGAGCATCTGTCTCACTATGACCTCGATGTGTTTATCATGAATATCAACACCTTGTTCTTTGTAAACCTTCTGCACTTCATCAACCAGGTATAGCTGTACCGCTCTCCTGTTTCTAATCTCGAGAAGGTCTTTGGGGTCGGCAGAGCCCCCGGTTATAAAATCTCCTGCTTTTACAGACTGGC
>JAQURN010000144.1 GCA_028715585.1 Actinomycetota bacterium
TGAACGTGATTAGCAGTTTCGATTGCTGAAGCTTGCTTGTGCGCTTCTCATCCGAGAATGCCTTTTTGGTGAGAGTCTCCGCTATTTCATACATCTGCTCAGGGGTAACTTCTGGTCTTTTGGACATGTCAATCTTAGCCATGATTTACCTCCCATCCGTATCAAAGTAACCTCGAGTTTTCTCATTGTATCATCTTGGAATTTTGAAAAAGTAAGCCAAGCTTCTTTGAAGGGAGAACTTCTAATTACTTGAAATATGCTTGGGGAGCTTTTGTTACGTAAGCTCGTAAAGGAGACATACTTCATGTGCCTTTGAAGGAACCCGAAACCGATGAAGGAAGAAGACGCGACGCCGGAAGGCGAAGAAAAACCTAAACTTTCCAATGGAGAACTTTCTAGTGGCGGAAGTGGTGACTCTTCGGGATTTTTCAGCCTTTCTGCGGACGAGCTGGAGAGTTACCGCCTAGCGGGGGTCATATCAGCCTCGCGAAAGAAGCGTTCGCTAAAAGCAATCCTAAAGGTTGTGGCTGCTATCGGATTGATTTGCGCCCTCGCTTTTGCTGTTTACCTGCTCTGGCCGTCATCTGTTGTTAGGGTTCCGAACCTTTTGGGCAAAAATCTCTCCGAGGCTATTGAGATAGCAAGGAAAGCCTCGCTTGAACCTCAGGTATCGGGGTGGGAGTATTCGCAGAAGCAAAAGAAAGGCGAAGTTATTTCCCAAAAGCCACCTTCGGGGAAGTCTGTTCGCAAGGGAAGCCGACTCAAGCTCACTGTCAGCAAGGGGCTTAAGCCATTGGCTGGTAGTGAAGATGTTCAAGGTTTAGATATATCCGCTGAGAGCACGGCTTTGCAAACGGCTAAAGGAAAGACGGTTTGCATTGACCCTGGCCATGGGGAAGGAATTCTTGGCGAAGAATGGATAGACCCGGAACTTAGAAGGATGGTTTTTGCGGATGAAGGAGCGAGGGGGATATCTACCGGCAATCCGGAGTATTCCATCGCGCTCGATTTGAGCGGGAAGCTTTTGAGCTTGCTTGATGAGGAAGGAGTGAAAGTCGTTTTGACCCGAAATTCAAATGACGTGAAGCTCAACAATATAGACCGCGCAGAAATCGCAAACAGCGTTTCAGCTAATCTCAGTGTGCATATCCACTGCTCCTACTCATCCGATAGCCGGAAGAACGGTATCACCACTTATTACCCGAAGCGAAATGAATGGACTGAAAGTTTTTACGAGAAGAGCAAACTGGCGGCACTCTATATCCAATCGGAACTGGTGAAGTCATGCAAAGCAACCGACAACGGCGTGTTTCAAAGAGATGACCTGGCATGTTTCAACTGGTCGAAGGTTCCCACTGTTCAGGTAGAAGTTGGATATCTCAGCAATCGGGGAGATGACGCTTCTCTTGCTGATGATGATTTCAGGTGGAGTCTCGCCTGGGGTTTGAGAAGTGGAATCACAAAATTTTTGAGCGAGCAATAGGCTTTTACTCCACCACTTTTTGGGACGGATTCATGGTGGGCGTTACTGGATTTGAACCAGTGACCTCTGCCGTGTGAAGGCAGCGCTCTCCCGCTGAGCTAAACGCCCCCTTGAACTAGGAAAAGTTTATCATAACGAGCCCTGTGAGTATGCAAAATCTAGGCGGCTGTGATGAACTGCCGCCTTGGGAAAACAAGCGACGCATATCTCTGGGAAAAGCCTATAATTGAGGTGCTGGAGTTATTTTTTCGTGAGGTGACTGACGAACTTTTAGGCTGACGTTTTGAATACAATTTTAATTTTTAGGGATTTTCATCATAGCTTTTACCTTCCAGACTTTGCGGGCATCCCTGGCTCGAGGATTTGTCGAGGGGAATCATGACTGGGGAAACGCAAGAAAAAGTTTGCGCGTTCTGTGGAGCTGTCATCGAGGGGATAGACGCTTTACAATGGGGGGAATTCAGGTGTCCCCGCTGTGGCGTCACCGGGCGATATGAGGGCGAGAGTATGGTTGCCATCTTCATCCCAAATTACCAGAAGAGAATCGTGGAGCTTGAAAGGCTCAACCAGGAGATAACAGAAGAGATAACTCTGGAAGGTATGAAAGGCGAAAAGCGAGACATGGAATACATCCGAAGGAAACACATGGAAAGACAAGGGATTCTTGCCGAGTATTCCTTTCTTTCTCATTTCAGTCCCTTTGTTGATAGATGGTGATTTCTTGAGGATGCTGACCCCGTGTTGACCTTTCTGGTGTGAGGAGAAGATGGACAAAATTGAGCGGCTTATAAATCTTACTGCTTACCTCCTGGAATCAAATAGGGCGGTGAGCTTCGAGAGGCTGTGCCAGACTGTTTATGCCGAGTATTTGCGCCGAGACAAACCTGGAAATCTCGATGCCGTGAAGAGAATGTTTGAGAGGGACAGGGACGAGCTGGGCGACATAGGTATCGTGATAAAGACTGAGAAAGATGCTGAAACTGGGGAAGTTTCCTATATCATTTCTAAAGATGAATATTACCTTCCAAACATCGAGCTAGAGCCGGAAGAGAGAATTGGCATTGCCATGCTCTCAAGCCTTTTTCGCGGTTCTGGCGCGCCCTTCGAGGAGCCCGCGCATTCCGCCCTCCTGAAGTTAGGCTTCGATCAGGGTGATTTTCTAAAAGGGGAGAGAATTCCCCGAATTCACATGGTCACAGCGCCCGGAGAGCGCGAAGCCTTGAAAGAGATATTCTTGGCTCTTACGCAGCGAAAAAATATCACTTTTTTCTACCGACGACTTGGCTCAGAGGAAAAAAGCAAGCGAAAAGTTTCTCCTTATGGGCTTATCTACAGAAAGGGTTGCTGGTACCTGGTGGGCTTTTGCCACCAGAGGGGAGAGGTGAGGTCTTTCAAGGTTAGAAGGATGATTCCCCCCATAAGGATTGAAAGAGCTTCTTCGAGGAAGCCCGACTTCGAGGTCCCCAGAGAATTCGACTTGCACAAAGAGTCAAGTTGGGCGTTTCTGGATTCAGAAAACGTGGAATCCCATCACGCGGTGGTGAGGTTTGACGAGGGACTTCCCTTTACCTCTTTCCAAAGCCTCTTTACGGTGGTTTCTGTTCGTGACGAAGGGGGCAAGAGTGTTGTGACCTACAGTGTGAGGGATATGGACGAGTTCGCAGACTGGATACTTGACTTTGGCGCTCGGGCACGAGTTCTTAATCCTCCTGAATTGACCCGACGGGTGGTCCAACGGCTAAAGGGGATAATCGAGGTGGTGGGAGGTTGAAACGCAAACTCGAAGAGAGGTTCAATCGCATTCTTCTCATGGTTCCGCTCATTTTGCGCGAAGAGGGCGCTTCTATAGACGAGCTGTGCGAGAAGACCAGAATGTCCAAAGACGAGATAATCGCGGACCTCGACCTTCTCTTCCTTTGCGGTCTCCCCGATTATGGCCCTGGTGACCTTATAGATGTAGGTATCGAGAATGATCGCATTTTTTTGAGCATGGCTGATTATTTCAACAGGCCCCTCAGGCTGACCAAAGACGAGGCGCTGGCACTTCTCGTCGCGGGGGAAGCCCTCATCCGCGCTAACGTTTTCAAAGAGGCAAGCGCCATAGGCAGAGCGATGCAAAAGATAACCAGGGTCTTAGGGGAAGCGGAAAAGCGCGATATGTACGATGTGGTGAGGCGTGTAGAGGTTGAAATTGAGAGCGAGCCAGGGAAGTGGTGGAAGGATGTGGCTCGAGCTCTCGAGAAGGACAGGAATTTGGTGCTGGAATATTACAGCTTCTCGAGGGATGAAGTGACCCAGCGGGAAGTAGAGCCGGTATCCTTTGTTTTCTCTCATGGAAATTGGTATCTCTATGGCTGGTGCCACAAAGCAGGCGATTGGCGTCTTTTCAGGCTGGATAGGA
>JAQURN010000145.1 GCA_028715585.1 Actinomycetota bacterium
CGCCAGAAGAGAGTGCTCGAAAGCAGGGCTTGCCTCCGAAGAAGTAGGCGACGCCATGGCGAGCAATTCCGATTCTTCCGCGGAAAGCACTTCCACCTCCCCGTTGTTTATCTTTTTGTGCATTGTGTAACTTTGGCGGCTGTGGTTTCGGGAATGGTTCGGGTTTTCCTGGGGAAGGGGGATTTCTATTTGGGTTGGAGAAGGAGTGGTTGGAGAACCGCTAGGCGGAACAGACTCCGTAGGGGACTGGGGGAGAGTAAACTGATTGGTATCGGGAAGGGTAGATTCTGTTTTTGATTCGGGTTTTTTCAGTAGGTTCTCAGGATCTTTTGCAAGGGTGTTTGAAACGAAGCCAAGTATCATGAACGTGATGACTAGCAACATTGCCGCAATGAAGACGATGGTCAAGCCTTTCTTCCTTCGAGAGCTGTTTGGATATTCTTCCAACAGGTCGGTGAAACGTTGATGTTGCTCGAGTTCTATTCGCTTATTAGCCATGTCTTTCCTTGAGTTGATTTACCCTGAAGACTTTAAGCAAGAATTTATCATAACATTGACTCGCAAATAAAAGGGACATATCAATAATACAATTGTTGTTTTGAGGTCATCGCTTGCTTTGTAAATTGAGGTATTGTTTTGGTTGCGAGCGGTGGATTAGGCGTAATGCCATTTTTGTAGGAGATTTGGGATTGAATGAATCTGTGGAAGAACTTTACCAGATGGTTCTCCAGGGTGACAGAAGGGCGATTTCAAGGCTCATAACCATGGTCGAAGAAGACCGTCCGGTTGCGAGAGAAGCCTTGAGGCTGCTTTTTCGTCGGCAGGAGAGGGCTCATGTCATAGGGTTGACTGGTCCCCCGGGGTCTGGGAAAAGCACCCTTGTCGCAAGGCTTGCCGAACACTATCGGGAGGCAAAAAAGACGGTTGGCATTATCTGTGTTGACCCCACCAGCCCGTTCACCGGTGGGGCTCTACTTGGGGACCGCGTGAGGATGCAGGAGCTTTTCTCCGATCCCGGGGTTTTTATAAGAAGCATGGGGACTAGGGGGTCGTTAGGTGGACTAGCGGTGGCGACCAACGATGTGATTAGCATTTTGGATGCCGCGGGAAAGGATTACATAATCGTAGAGACAGTGGGGGCGGGCCAGCTCGAAATTGAAATAGCTAAGTATGCGCACACATGCGTTGTGGTCTTGATGCCTGGTGGCGGTGACGATATCCAGGCGATAAAGGCAGGCATTCTTGAAATAGGAGACATCTTCGTTGTGAACAAAGCAGAAAAGGAAGAGGCTTCAAGAACCATTTCCGACCTCCAAACGATGATTGAAACCCGCCCACCAACTACCAGGGGTGGATGGAGAGCTCCCGTAGTCGCGACTGTAGCTACCGAGGGGAAGGGAATTTCTGAGCTTTCTCAAGGAATAAGCAAGCACCTGTTTTATCTGAAGGAAAGCGGGACACTGGAAGAAAAGAATCTCTGGAGAATGAAAACGGAGCTCGTGGAAGTGCTGAACCAAAGGGTTGAGCGGAAGGTAGGGGTGCTGCTGGAGGAAACCCAAGCCGGCAGGGCAATACTCGAAAAACTGATGGAGCGCGAGATTGATCCCCATAGCGCCGCGGACGAAATTGAGAAACTCCTATTGAGGAATGGTGGTGAGTAGTGCATTCCGTTCGGAAGCCACTTCTCAGCTTCGGGTTGTTATTCCCACGAAGTTTTTCTTTGCTGTCCGTGCTTATCATTTTTACCCTCCTTGTGGCGTCGGCTGGATGTGGGGAAGTTGAGAAAGAAACAAGTGTTCGCGTCGGTTACGTGGAAAATGACCTCAGCCAGCTTGCCTTCTTCACGGCGAAAGAGGAAGGATTTTTCGATAAACGGAGGGTGAAAGTCAGCGAGCCCAGGGGATTTGGGGCAGGCACTTCCTTGATGGGCGAGTTCTCCGCGGGAAACCTCGATATTGGCTATGTCAATTCTGGCGCGGCTATTATTTTTTCCGGCAGGGAAATGGCGGAAATAAACGTTTTGGCTCAGGTTACGCTCGAGAACTCCTCACTCGTGGTTAGCGAAAGAATAAAGCCGGGCGATGCGGGAACGCTGAAGAGGAGAATAATAGGAATTCCCGGGCGTGGGACAGAGCAGGATTTTCTGCTTCACCGCATTGCCAAGAAAGCAGGGTTTTCTGTGGAAGATGTGCAGGTGAAGGTGATTGAGCCGGAAAGGATGCTGGGCGCGCTTTCATCGGGGGGAGTAGATGGAATTGTCGCGGCGGAACCTATTCCCGCGAAGGCAATTTTGCAAGGCGCGGGCTTTGAATTTCTTTCGCTGGAGGAGACTCCCAAACACCCAGGGTTTCTTCTGGTTTGCAGGAAGCAATTTGCAAGGGAACACCCTTCTCTTATGAGGAGGTTTGTGCTTGCCCATGCGGATGCCTGTGATTTCATCGAGAAAAATTCTTCCCAGTCGGAAGGCTTGGCATGCCGAATCATGGAAGAGGAAGAAAAAGTCATGCGGAAGGCGCTTGAGAGAGTTGAGTTTTCTTACGAGCCCGAAACTGGATGCCTCATGGATTACGTTGGGTTCCTTAAGGATTCCGGGATAATCGATGTGGAGCCAGAAAGATTACTTGAGGATATTATCGACGAGAACTTCCTGCCAAGAAAGGTTTCCTAGCTTTGCCTCCGACGGTTTGATTTTTTAGAAACCGAATGAAATACTATCTCGCGGCTTTTGCTATGCCGTTATGAAGTACCAGGTTGGCTTATTGTAAGGAAAGGTTTGTTTACAAATGGACTCGCGAGTGGAAAAGATGTTCTATCCCGAAAACGTGGCTATATATGGAGCTTCCTCCAGCGAGAAGAATATGGGAAAGAACATCGTTCAAAACCTCATCGAGTGGGAATTCAAGGGCAAAGTTTTCCCTGTGAATCCCAGGGGAGAAGACGTCTTGGGGCTAAAAGGGTACTCGTCCTTGAAAGAGATTGGCGAACCTGTCGATCTCGTGGTTGCCATAGTTCCAGCCAAGGTTGTTCCCCGAGTTATGGATGAGTGTCATGAAGTAGGTGTAGAGAGCATGGCGATTCCTTCTGGCGGGTTTTCCGAGCTCGGCGAGGAAGGGGAGGAGCTCACCAGCCTCATAGATAAGAAAGCCAAAGAATATGGGATAAGGTTCGTTGGACCGAATGGCTTGACGATAATCAATGCCGCGAACGGGCTTTGCCTCCCCTTTACCCTGACCAAGAAGAGAGAGAAAGGGGAGATTTCGATAATAACCCAGAGTGGAGGGCTTGGCTTGACCCTCATCATGTTTCTCGACAATGCCGAGAGGGGGTTCAGCAAGTTCATATCGGTTGGAAACAAGGTGAACATGGACGAGCTCGACTTCCTCGAATACCTGGCTCAGGACCCCGAGACGAAGGTAATATGCATGTTTCTGGAAAGCCTGGTGAGGGGAAGGGAGTTCCTCGAGCTTGCTTCATCGCTTGAAAAACCCCTCATCGTATACAAGGCGAATACTACCGAAGTGGGAGCAAAGACTGCTAAAAGCCACACTGCCGCGCTTGTAAACAACGAAGCGGTGCTCGAAGGGGTGTTTCGCCAGGGAGGGGTCTATAGGGCTAGAACCATAAAGGGATTGATTGATTCCGCAAGGGCTTTCGAGCTTCCTCCCATGAGGGGCAACAGAATAGCCGTTGTAACCCAGGCTGGAGGTTACGCTGTTCTTACCGCGGATGAGGCTTACAAGGCTGGGTTTGAGTTCCCATCTTTTTCGAGTGACATGTTGGAGGATTTCAGAAAATACGTCCGCGGGGATGTGATTAGGCTTGGGAATCCGCTTGAC
>JAQURN010000146.1 GCA_028715585.1 Actinomycetota bacterium
CACCCTGACGTCATTGAGCCATACCGCTGACATCCTTATGGGGGGGTCGCTCTGCCCGAGGTTGATAAAAACGCCAGAGGAGCACATTGGACCAAACGTTCCAGTAGTTACGACGTCAACTTTCCTCGCGGCTTTTTTTGCCCCTTCCTCTCGAACGAGAGCGGTCATCTCCTCCGCGGTAAGAACTACCGCTTCGCCCCGCTTTATTCGTTCGTTTATTTCCTCGTATGACTTGCTCATCTCTTTATAATAGCTCCAAAACTGACTGCAGAATGCTTGCGGAACCGATAAGTGAAAGCTAACAGCTGCAAACTAAACTGTCAACGAAATCGCCTGGTAGTGTAACCTTAGCCCTGAGAAACAAACGGCACAAAAGTGGAACGGCAACCATATGAACAGTAGGAAAAAATCGGCAAAAGTAGCGGTTGCATTGAGCGGCGGGAGAGACAGCGCCGCCGCCGCGCTATTGCTAAAAGAGAGGGGGCTCGAAATAATAGGGCTCACATTCTTGCTCCCCGGCTCACTGCGAGAAAACGAAAAAATTGCCAAGCAAGCTTCCGCGGTCGCTAAATCCCTTGGCATCAAGCACAAGGTCATCGATACTTCACATGACTTCGAGCGTCTCGTCGTTGCCCCCCTTCTTTCTTACCACCTCAAGGGCAAGACGCCCAATCCCTGCGTAACCTGCAACCGCAAAGTCAAATTCGGTCTATTGCTCGGGGAAGCGACAAAGATAGGCGCGAGTTTTCTCGCAACGGGGCATTACGCGAAAATCGAGACGGACTCACGGGGGGGATACAGATTGTTTAGAGCAAAAGACCGCTCAAAAGACCAAACTTATTTCCTCTGGACTCTTGACCAGGAAACGCTCTCGAGGGTTCTGTTGCCACTGAGCGACGTCAAAAAAAATGACCTCACAAAGCTCCTTGGGCAGGCGGGAATTCCAGTCGAAGCAAGGCAAAGCCAAGACATCTGCTTTCTCAAGGATGAAAAGTATAGCCAGTTCCTGAAGCGCTCCGCGGGCAATCAAATAAAACCAGGACCTATAATCGATATGAGCGGTAAGCAAATCGGGGAACACAAAGGAATCGCTTTTTATACCATAGGACAGAGAAAAGGGCTGGGGCTCGGAAGAGAAAGTGCGTTTTACGTGGTTGACATAGTCCCAGAAAAAAACGCGATAGTGGTTGGTGATATGAGCGACCTCCATTGCGGAGGGCTAGAGCTGGAGAGCGTAAACTTCATATCTGGGGGTTCTTTGGCAAAAGAAATCGAGTGTGTTGTCCAGAACCACTACCGTGGACCCCTTCATCCAGCCGTGCTTTACCCATCCGGCAGCAAAGGAAAAGTGATTTTCAAAAATAAGGCACCTAAGACAGCGCCAGGGCAATCCTGTGTCTTCTACATCGGAGAGGAGTTAATCGGCGGAGGGGAAGTCGAAAGAAATATAGGTTGAAAACTGGAGAAGCCGGTATGTTTATCTTATGATTGTTTCGTTTCTTCGAGGGGAAAACTCACCTTAACCTGGGAGAGGAGGTTCTCAAATGAAAGATTTTGTTGAATGGTTCGAATTCCGCATGGAGACCAAAGTAATCTGCGCCGAGCATTGTGTCGATTCAATCGGCAGCGAGATGGAAAAAATAGGGGGAAAGAGAACACTCATAATCACAGACAAGGGAGTTGAATCCGCTGGGCTCGTTCAACCCATCCTTGATGGAATGAAATCGGGTAAGGTAGAAGTAACCGAGGTTTTCAACGAGGTCCCCCCAAATTCCGAGGTAAAAACAGTTCAGCGTTGTTATCAGAAGGTACTCGACAATAATGTAGACTCCATCATTTCTATCGGCGGCGGCTCGGTCATAGACACCGCCAAAGGCACTGCTATACTGATGGTAGAAGGCGGCGACTTACTAGACCATCAAAGTGCCTACTACATCCCGAGTGGCAAGATGCCTCCCCATATTTCAGTTCCCACCACCGCGGGGACAGGTTCGGAATCCACCTTTGCGGCGGTCATAGCAGACAAAGAACAAGAGTTAAAGTTGATTTTCAATGGACCGGAAATCGCTCCTGGGGTAGCAATGCTCGATCCCTACATGACAGTTTCGCTCCCACCACATTTGACTGCCGCCACCGGGATGGATGCGCTCTCACACTGTGTCGAGGCAATCCACGCCAGCTTGCATGAGCCTATAAGCGACGCGCTTGCGCTTCATGGAATCCGCTTGATATCTGAGTTCCTGCCCATCGCCACCAAAAACGGAGAGGATATCAGGGCAAGGACCTATATGCTTATCGCCGCCAATATGGGAGGAGTAGCTTTCTCAAACGCGCTCGTTGGAATAGTTCACGCAATGGCGCATTCCATTGGAGGTCACTGTGGCATCCATCACGGACTCGCGAACGCCATCCTTTTGCCCCCCTGCATGGAATTCAACATGAAATACGAAGGCGTGCCCGCGCGCTACAGAATGGTGGCTGAAGCTCTTGGGCTTGAAGTCAGAGGCGATGATGACGTTACCGCCGCCAAGAAAGCAATAGAGCGAATAGATGCCCTTCGCGCGGAGCTAGGGCTTCCTGGAAAACTGCGGGACGCAAATGTTCCAGAAGATATACTAGAGGTAGCGGTTCCAGACGCCATGGCTGACGGCTCTATGTTCGGGAACCCCGAGCAACCCGAATACGAGGAAGTGCTGGAAGTTTATCGGAAAGCATATTAAGCACCCTTTTGAGCTGGCGTAAGAAATCTCATGCTATGATTTCAAGTCCAGAAGGAATTATCCTCGCCTCTAGGGGGCCTTCCCCTATAACCTCGCCGTCCACCTGAAGGACGAGTCGGTCAGGGGAACTCACCTTCACTTTGGAGCTCCTTTTCACGACGACGCTTCTATCTTTTACGTGAGTACCCTTATATATGCGCGGGAAATTCTTTGCCATCCTCGCCTTGGCGCCAAGCCCGGAGATGACATCTCCCCGACAAAGCGCCGAAGCATCCGAAATCTCAAGGAGAGGAGTATCTGGGCTTTCTTTGACTATTACCACGTCAAAAAACCCATCATCAAGAATCGCATCGGGCGCAATGCGCATATTGCCGCCGAAATACCTGCCATTTGCCACCACCACCATAGTGGCAAGAGTCCTCATTTTTCCCTCGTCCAGCTCAATCTCGATATCCTTGGGAAAATATTTTGCGAACGTTACCACCGCTCCCAACACGTACGTAGCCGAACCTCCAATCAGCTTGGTGAACTCCCTGGGCATATTGTTCGCGCGCTCGGTCACCTCCCCATCGAAGCCCAAGCCGGCAATATTCAAAAAATAGGCATCGCGCGTGCTATCACTGCTTTTGTAAGTAATAGCTCCCACATCAACCATGCGTCTGCGCCCCGACATGAGGACAGCCAACGCGGATTTCCAATCCTGCGGAAGCCCAATCGTACGGCAGAAATCGCTCCCTCTCCCCAATGGCACTATCCCCAACCGGGGTTTTTTCTCGACGTTTGCGCTCATGAGCCCATTTATAACCTCGAAAGTGGTTCCATCTCCCCCCACCGAAACCACTGTTTCGAAACCCTCTTCCGCCGCGTTCTTTGAAAGCTCAATCCCATGTCTTGCATACTTGGTGAAGACGAATTCGGGCTGGAAACCCATCTCCTTGATTGTCTGAAGAAACTCACTCCAGATAGCCCTTGCCCTACCGGCTCCAGCCACGGGATTTACCACAAGTAGCACCCTTGGAGTCGCAGGGAATTTCGCCTGCTTCTTCGCGACTTGCTTCTTACCAGCACTCTTTCCCGATTGCTTCCGAGCTTGGGAAGAGCC
>JAQURN010000147.1 GCA_028715585.1 Actinomycetota bacterium
ATCGGGGTCAACCATTTCATTTTTTGCCCTGCTTATCGTTGCCTTGAGGGCTTTGGGGTGGAACCTCTTTTTATCAAGCTCCAGCTCCTCGAGACAGTGCCCTATCAAGTGAACTGAATCCGCCTCGTCGTATATTGAGAAGCTGGAGGAATATCCAAGACGCGCTATTTCCCGCCTCAGGACCCTCGAGCACCACGAATGAAAAGTTCCAATCATCATGTCTTTGGAGGGAACGCCGATAAGCCTTTCCACCCTTTCCTTCATTTCGCTGCCAGCTTTGTTGGTAAAAGTGAGCGCGAGTATCTGGCTTGGCTCGACATTATGCGAGTTGATAAGGTGGGCAATACGGTGAGTAAGCACCCGCGTCTTTCCGCTCCCTGCGCCTGCAATTATGAGAAGCGGCCCCCCGATGTACTCCACCGCTTCCCTCTGCACCGGGTTCAAATCCTCGAGATATGAAGAACGGCTGCCTGCCTTATCCATCGAAGAGCTTCCTTACTCCCACTCTATCGTAGCAGGAGGCTTGGTCGAGATATCATAAGCTACTCGATTCACTCCCTCCACTTCGCTCGTAATCCTGCTCGCAATCCTCTCGAGAACCCCAAATGGAAGGCGCACCCAGTCCGCGGTCATGGCATCCTCGCTGGTAACGGCACGGATGATGATGGGGTATGAATAGGTTCGCCCATCGCCCATAACCCCCACAGATTTGATGCAAGGCAAGACGGCAAATGACTGCCAGATTTCTTTGTACATCCCCGCTTTTTTTATTTCATCGTTCACGATAGCGTCCGCTTCCCTGAGTATCTTCAGGCGCTCTTCGGTCACCTCGCCGATGATTCGCACCGCAAGCCCAGGACCAGGGAATGGCTGACGCCAGACAATCTCTTCGGGAAGCCCGAGCTCCATAGCCATGAGGCGAACTTCATCTTTGAAGAGAAACTTGAGCGGTTCCACAAGCTCGAAATCCATAGTCTCGGGAAGCCCCCCAACGTTGTGATGAGATTTTATACGTGAAGCCTCACCAGTCCCGCTTTCTATCACATCAGGATAAAGCGTCCCCTGGACAAAAAAACGGACACCTTTCAAGGAAGAAGCGACTTCCTCGAATACACGGATAAATTCTCCTCCCACGATGCTTCTCTTCTGCTCAGGGTCGGTAACACCTTTGAGCTTTTTGAGAAACCTCTCCGATACATCCCTGTGTATGAGATTCATCTTGAAATGCCTGCCAAACGTGTCTATAACCTCTTCCGCTTCTCCACCTCTTAAAAGCCCGTGGTCTAGAAACACGCAGGTCAATCGGTCCCCAACCGCCTTGTGCACGAGCACTGCCGCAGTGGAAGAATCAACTCCCCCCGAGAGGCCACAAATCACCTTTTCTTTGCCCACCCTGTTTCTTATCTCTTCGATTGTTTCCTCTATTATGGAGGTCGGCGTCCAGTCAGGGAGGATATCGCACGCGCGATAGAGGAAGTTCTTCAGGATATCGGTGCCGTGTGGCGTGTGCACAACCTCGGGATGGAATTGCACCGCGTAAAGTTTTCTCCGGGGAGATTCCATGGAGGCAACTGGAGAGCCTTCTGTAAACGATGTAACGGTAAAACCAGGCGGGGGTTTGGTGATTGAGTCGCGATGGCTCATCCAAACTTCTTGTTCCACCGGGAGTCCCTCAAAAAGCACCCCTTCATTTGAGACGGAAAGGTTGGTTTTTCCATATTCTCGCTTCCCCGTCTCCTCTACGGTTCCACCAAGCTGAATTGCCATCAGCTGAGCCCCATAGCATATACCCAGCACGGGGATGCCCAGATCGAACAAGCGGGGGTCGCAGGTGGGGGCTCCTTTCTCGTGAACGCTGGAGGGACCTCCAGAAAGTATGATGGCATTTGGCTTTCTCGCCTCGAGTTCATCGATAGTAATAGAGGAGCTCACGATTTCACTATAAACATGGCACTCGCGCACCCTCCTTGCTATGAGGTGAGCGTACTGGGCGCCGAAATCAATAATCAGGACGGTGCTGTGAGGCAGAGATGTCATTGCTTTCCTCGGGAGCTTATAAAAAGTGAATCAAATTCCCATGCCCACTTCTTGTTCTTTTTGAATCGACTTACCTTCAGTTAAAATCGCAGGGGCAACCATCACCTCGGCTCGCTGAAAATCCTTGATGGTAGCGTATCCGCAGGTTGCCATGGACATGGTTAGCGCTCCAACTAAATTGAGTGTCCCATCGCTCTGGTGAGCTGGTCCACTTATTACCTCCTCCAGGCTTGCCACCTGCTGGACCTCGACCCTGGTTCCCCTGGGAAGCTCTGGATGAAACGTTGCCATTCCCCAGTGAAAGCCTTTTCCGGGAGCTTCGTATGCCCTGGCAATGGGAGCGCCAAGCATCACCGCGTCCGCCCCGCAAGCGATACACTTTGCGATATCGCCACCCATTCTGACCCCACCATCAGCGATGACGCTCACGTAACGCCCTGTCTCCTCCATCATCCTTGCCCTCGCAGCGGCGGCATCAGCAAGGGCGGTTGCCTGGGGAACACCGATTCCAAGAACTCCACGAGTGGTGCATGCGTGTCCTGGACCAACTCCCACAAGTACGCCCACCGCCCCCGTTCGCATGAGGTGAAGGCATGCATGGTACGAAGCGCACCCTCCAACAACAACCGGGATATCGAGGTCGGAAATGAATTTGTAGAGGTCGAGCGGCTCCCGCACAGAGCTCACGTGCTGAGCGCTCACAACAGTTCCTTGCACAAAAAGGATATCCAAGCCCGCGTCTATTGCGCACCTGGAGTATTGCTCGACCCTTTGGGGGGTTAGGGAGGCAGCGGTTACAACCCCGGACTCCTTAATTGTTCCGATTCGCTTCTCGATGAGCTCTGGCTTTATTGGTTCCTTGTAAATCTCCTGAATTCCAGCAGTTGCCTTTTCCTTGGGGAGTGAGGCAATTTTTTCCAGAGCCACGCCCGGATCATCGTAGCGGGTCTGTATACCCTCCAGATTCAAAACCGCAAGCCCACCCAGCCTTCCCATCTCTATAGCAACGCTGGGATCCACCACGCCGTCCATCGCGGAGGCAATAAGCGGAACTTCAAATTTGAAAGGTCCGAGCTCCCAGGAAATATCCACATCTTCGGGGTCGCGAGTTCTTCTAGATGGGACTATCGCAATGTCGTCCAGCCCGTATGCCCTCCTGCCAGATTTGCCGCGCCCGATTTCTACTTCCAAATCCTCGAGACCTCTTTTCGAATAACATCTGAGCCTAAAAAGATTTTCCTAATTTAACCACATAGAGGGCATGGGGTAAACGAGAAAAAGAAAGAACCTTAGAGAAAGATATTATGAAAAGGCGCCTACCAGAGGCAGGCGCCTTCCAACTAATTTAGTCTTCCGCCGTTCTCTACATAGGCGGCATGCCACCACCCATTCCGGCAGCTCCCATGCCCTTTTCTTCCTCGGGCTTGTCAGCAACCACCGTCTCGGTGGTGAGTATCATTGCCGCGATACTCGCTGCGTTCTGGAGAGCGGAGCGGGTGACTTTCGCGGGATCTATAATCCCAGCCTCGAACATATCGATATACTCACCAGTGAGAGCATTAAAGCCCTGCCCTTCGGGGAGCTCTCTCACCTTTTCCACTACGACCGAGCCTTCGGCTCCAGCGTTTTCAGCTATCTGCTTGAGCGGCTCGCTCAAGGCTTTCCTCACTATCTCCGCCCCAGTCTTTTCGTCCTCGCTCATTCCCCTGGTGTTGATTGCCTTGGTATTATTGAGAAGCACCACTCCTCCACCTGCCACCACGCCTTCCTCTA
>JAQURN010000148.1 GCA_028715585.1 Actinomycetota bacterium
AGGACTTGCTCTCCGCGGCATGGGTTATCCATCGCGCTTCGAAATGAAAAAGGACTCGGTGAGCATAGAAATAGAAAACGCCTTCAACCCCATCCTCTACGCCGCGAAGATTGCCTCCTTCCTCGAACACTCCCTGGGCTGGAAATCTGATATCAAGTGGGAAACAAGGGAGCTCAGCTACTCGAAGTACGTGATTTCCGCCACCTAGAAGCCCGCTACACATCGTGACAAAGCATAGGATTCAGTGGAAAACAGGCACGAAATCGAAGAAAACAAGCTCGTTTTGGCAAAAAAGACACTGAAGTTCTCGATATTCATCTCTCTTGTCTTCGTAGCAATAGAAGCAGCTGTAGGAATAGCAACACGAAGCCTCTCCCTCGTTTCAGACGCCGGCCACAACGCGGCAGACATAACAGCCATGGTACTTTCTCTTTTTGCTGTCCGCATGATGTCCCGCAAACCGACAGACCGTATGACTTATGGGTACGGAAGGGTTGGGATTTTGGCTGCCTTAGTAAATGCCCTGGCACTCCTCGCATTGGGATTTTTCTTTATCTTCGAAGCGGTGAGGCGCTTGAAGCAAACACCTCAAATAAACGGTTTGCCCGTAATGGCGACAGCGGGAGCCGCCTTGATAGTAAACTTGGTTGTTTCCGCCATTCTCCATAAGGGAGGCGAAGACCTTGCCGTAAAAAGCGCTTTTCTTCACATGGCGGGCGACGCGGCACTATCCGCTGGAGTAGTTGTAGCCGGGGCTCTCATCCACTTCGCCAACTGGCGGCTTGCCGACCCTATTGCGGCAATTGTCTTGAGCCTCTTCATAATCGCCAGCGCACTGTGGCTCATCAAAAGGGCAACAGGGGTTCTGCTGGAGTCGGTCCCAAACAAAATAGACTTGGGCGCAGTGAAAGACGCAATCCTGACTGTAGAGGGAGTAGAGGCAGTGCATGACCTTCACGTTTGGGAATTGGGCTCCGGGGTCTATGCGTTGAGTGGCCACATTGAGCTCGAAGACCGTTACTTGAGTGAATGTTCATCAATAGTAGAAGAAATCAGGAAAATCTTAAAAGATAGGTTCAAGATAATCCATCCAACAATCCAGCTTGAGTGTTATGGCAAGCCCCAGGAAAATGCTCGCTGTGAAAAATTGTCCACCCCTTGAGCGGAAACTGGCTCGGACCCAAATTTTCAGGAAATAAAAGGCATAGAGATAGGATAGCCAACCTGTAAGCCGGATTCTGTACCGCCAAAGGCGGCGGTGGCCATCTATCTGGGACTAACGTTACCGTTAGCCTCTAGCTGCCCACCCGGGAGTCAATCGCGGCGGGCAACCGCTCCTCCCCTATTTGGCATCGCTCCAAGTGGGGCTTGCCAAGCCAGCCCGTCGCCGGACTGCTGGTGGTCTCTTACACCACCGTTTCAGCTTAACCAGCACTCTCGCACGAGAGGCTGGTGTTTTCTTTTCTGTGGCGCTTTCCGTCGGGTCACCCCGCCTGGACATTATCCAGCACTTTGCCCTGTGGAGTCCGGACTTTCCTCGAGGCTTCCACCCCGCGGCCACCCGGTTGACTATCCCAGATATATTTTACCATCTCTGAAAAAGCAGTGGGTTTTAGTGCGCCGTCCCGTAGATAACTTGGCATTCGAGCGCCCCTGCATCCACCCCAGCTGCGTTGTGCTCCCTCGTCGTACGTCCAGTACGCCTTCGGTCACGAGCCTTGCTGGTGCGGCGCAGAATGACACTCTCGGTGCGTCAACCTATCTACGGGACGGCGCACTAGCAAACCCATTCCAGGCTATTCCAAACCCCGAAGATGATTCGTGTCATTCAAAAGTTTTAGGTTAGAAAACTCGCCTAAGCAATTGACGATTGACACCGAAGCGACATCGACAATCAAGCGAAACGCATTGGCAAGAGGCAACCCAATGACATCAGCAATCATGACACATATAGGAGCACCATGGCTTACTACCAGAATTCCTTCCCCAGGATGAGTACTTGTAACCTCTTTTAGCCATCCAGTAGCGCGCTCGCGCACCTGGGGCAATGATTCCTCTCCAGGAAGGGAACGCGAAATTGGATCCTCCATCCAATTTTTTATGAGTTCACCATCTTCGCGTATAACGTCGTCTAGTGGTTTTCCATCCCATCGGCTCAAATCCATTTCCCTGAGCCTTTTGTCTTCTGTCACGGTGTACCCTTTGAGCGAAGCAATCTTTTCTGCCATCTCTTTGCACCGCAAGTAAGGGCTCGAATAAACATAAGAGAATTCCTCTTCGGCAACTCTCGAGGCAACCAGTTCAGCCTGGCGCTTGCCCTCATCATCCAGTGGAATATCCGCTGTCCCGACGTATCGTCCCTCTCGATGCCAGGCGGTCTGCCCATGTCTCACCAATATCGCGTTGCTCAATTTTCCCCCTTTCTCAACATAGCAAAAACTCGAAGTTGTTTATATCCGCTCGAGCTCCCCGGTCACGACGTGCCCCACGTTGTTTGCAAGGTCGCCGACTCTTTCCAGGTTTGTAAGCGCATCCAGAAATATCACACCACCCTCGGCGTCACAAACCCCGTTGCTGAGCTGTCTCATGTGGTTGTGCCTGTATTCGCTGGCGAGCTTGTCCACTTTCCCCTCAAGCATCTGGTAACGCTGTGCTTCTTCAGGGTCCGATTTTTCCAGCGCCTCGATGATTCCCTCGTACATCTCGAAAACCGTGGCTGAAATATCCTTCAACTCTCTCCGTTCCTCTTCATTCAAGGAAATTTCGTTTTCTTGCCTGGTGACAGCGAGGTACATGATATTCTCAGCATGGTCCCCAATTCGCTCTATGTCGTTGACCGCGTGCAAAAAGCCTACCGTCATCTCTGATTGTTCTGGGGTAAGGGGTTCCTCCGAAAGCCTACGAAGATAATCCGCTATCGAATGCGCCAGGCTATCCACTATGCTTTCCTGCTCGAGCAACCCTTTCTTGGCATGTCTATCCATCCTGCCTGTGAGGAAACCTACGGATGACTTAAGCATGTCTAGGGTTACCCTGCCCATACGGGTTACCTCTTTTCGAACCATTTCCAGCGCCACGGCAGGGTTGCGAAACACCAGCGGGTCGAGGAAAAGAGGGTCGCGCTGCGCGGCGGGTTCGGCTCCTCGTCTGACAAACTTCACAAATCTCACGAAGTAATTCGTCAAAGGTAAGCAAATCGCCGCCATGATGACGTTGAAAAGAGTATGAGACCAAGCAACTTGCCTTGCTATATCCCCAGCGCCACTTCCAAGCGCCCCGGAAACCGTTCGCACAAGGTCGGGGTACCATTTGATGAAAGGCAAAAACAGCAAGGCGCCGACGATATTGAACAGATAATGGGCGACCGCGACCCTCCGCGCGGGGAGGCTTGCCCCGATGCTCGCAAGAAACGCGGTGACGCAGGTTCCGATATTCGCACCCAGAATTATTGGCACGGCAATCCTCAAAGGGTCTATTCCACCCACCGAAAGCGCCCCGCTCGCCCCCATGGCTATCACGATTCCAGTGGTAGCGCTCGAGCTCTGAATTATACTGGTGATGAGGATACCAAGTAGCAAGCCGAAAATTGGGTTTGAGCCATAACTGGAAAGCCAATGCTCGAACGTTCCAGAGGCTTTAAGGGGATACATCGCTCCCTTCATGAGCTCCATGCCCAGAAATAGCAAGCCAAATCCCAGGACAACCTGCCCCGCGTATTTCACTTTTCTCTTCTGCCCAAGAATGTAGGTTAGAAAGCCGATACCTATCAGGGGGAGGGAAAAAGCCGCAACGGGAAAAGCAA
>JAQURN010000149.1 GCA_028715585.1 Actinomycetota bacterium
AGACTGGCCATCTTTTACCAGAAGCTTCAACCCAACAGGAATTTGGTATTCATAGTCCTTTGGTTTCGTTCCTTTTCCCTCTTCATCGAGCTCCTCCCCGTGGAGAATGATAGTGTGATATTTGTCTCCCTTGATTATCTCAACCTTCCCCCTACTTGCCGCTAGGTACGCCTGCCCTTTTGGTTTCCTTGCCTCGAAAAGCTCAACCACCCTTGGAAGACCATGAGTGATGTCTCTGCCCACGCCCGCGTACACGCCCCCGAAGTGGAAGGTTCGCATGGTAAGCTGGGTACCAGGTTCCCCTATAGACTGAGCAGCGATTATTCCCACCGCTTCCCCAAGCGCAACCGGTTCGCCGGTGGCAAGGCTTGCCCCATAGCAAGTTGAACACACGCCCTGTCTCGCCTTGCAGGCAAGAACAGACCTGACCATTACTTCCTCGACACCAGCTTTTTTTAGCTCTTCAACTTGAGAACGACCTATGCTCTGATTTTTTTCTAGAATCTTCTTTCCCTTGACCACCACTGCCTTGAGAGCGTTTCGCCCCTCGAGGCTTGGGTTTAGCTCTCCGTCCGGAGTCAAAACCTTGACCGGTATCCCCTCGTCAGTTCCGCAATCTTCCTCACGAACAATCACGTCCTGTGCCACGTCAACGAGCCTTCTGGTGAGATAACCCGAATCCGCGGTTCGAAGAGCGGTATCAGCAAGCCCTTTTCTTGCGCCGTGGGTACTGATGAAGTATTCGATGACGCTCAAGCCCTCTCTGAAATTTGAAGTTATAGGCTCGAGTATTATTTCCCCTTTCGGGTTTTCAACGAGACCTTTCATACCAGCAAGCTGCTTTACTTGCTTAAGGTCTCCCCGGGCTCCCGATTGTGCCATCATGTAAATAGGGTTGAACGGATCGAAGTTTTCCTCCATCTTCTGAGCCACAAGGTCTGTAGCCCTGTGCCAAACATCTATTATGCGCTCATCTCTTTCTTCTTCAGTGAGGAACCCTTGATCGTAGCTTTCCTCTATTTCTTCAACTTCTTTATCCGCCTTCTTGATTATCTCCCCCTTTTCAGGTGGAATGACGACGTCCTCCATGCCTATCGTAACGCCAGCTTTTGTGGCGTATTGAAAACCCTTTTCCTTCAAACGGTCGAGAACCCTGGAAATCGTAACAGAGTCGTAGTGCCCTACTATTTCCTCTATTACCTTCGCAAGCTCCTTCTTTCCCACCACGTAGTTTTGGAATGGGAAATCCTCCGGTAAAGCATGATTGAAGATTATTCTCCCAACAGATGTCTCCATGATTTCGCCGCGAACTCTTGCCTTCACTTTCGCTTGAAGATCTACTTTCCCGAACTCTAGCGCCATGATTGCTTCTTCTTCGCTCGCAAAAATCTTCCCTTCGCCGTTGCTTTTTTCTTTTATCATGGTGAGGTAAAACGAACCGAGAATTATGTCTTGGGTGGGGTTGACAATAGGCCTCCCGCTCGCCGGGGAAAGAATGTTGCGATTAGACAGCATGAGAATACGCGCCTCCGCCTGAGCTTCGGCGGAAAGCGGAAGATGAACTGCCATCTGGTCTCCATCGAAGTCAGCGTTGAACGGTGTACAAACAAGAGGGTGAATCCTTATGGCTTTACCCTCAGCCAGGTGGGGCTCAAAAGCCTGAATACCAAGGCGATGGAGAGTAGGGGCGCGATTCAAAAAGACTGGATGCTCCTGAATAATCTTGTCGAGTACGTCCCACACCAGTGGCGTAGCCTGATCAATCATCCTCTTCGCGCCTTTGATGTTGTGAGCGAAACCAAGGTCGACCAGCCGCTTCATGACAAAGGGTTTGAAGAGCTCAAGAGCCATCTGCTTGGGAAGACCACATTGATGAAGCTTCAGCTCGGGTCCGACAACGATTACCGACCGTCCAGAATAATCGACACGCTTGCCGAGTAGATTCTGGCGAAAGCGCCCTTGTTTGCCCTTCAGCATATCCGAAAGCGACTTCAATGGCCTATTTCCTGGTCCGGTAACTGGTCTTCCCCTCCTTCCATTGTCAAAGAGGACATCAACCGCTTCCTGGAGCATCCTCTTTTCGTTATTCACAATAATCTCAGGCGCACTGAGATCAAGGAGTCTCTTCAAGCGGTTGTTCCGGTTGATTACCCTTCTGTAAAGGTCATTCAGGTCAGAGGTAGCAAATCTGCCGCCATCAAGCTGAACCATGGGCCTCAGGTCAGGGGGAATAACAGGGATTGCGTCCATTACCATTGCCTCGGGGCGATTGCCCGAATTCAGAAAGGCAGAAACAATCTTTAGCCTTTTGACAGCCTTGCTGTTCCGCTGCCCCTTCGAGCTTCGAATCGTTTCTCTCAAGTCCTCTGCTTCTTTTTCGAGATCGATGTTCAGAAGAAGCTGGCGAATGCTCTCGGCGCCCACCCCACCGGTAAAATAGCTTCCATATCTATCCCTCAAGTCTCTGAATTTCTGGTCCTCGTCTATGAGCTGCTTCGGTTTCAGTTTCTTGAATTCCTCAAAGAGTTCTCTCAAGTAATCAGTTTGAATACCCAGCTGCTTCTTGCTGGCTTCTGCTTCCTTTTTGAGTTTTTCCCTCAACTTTTTCACATTTTTTTCATGGAGAGATTTTTCCTTGTTTATTTTCACTATGTACTGCTTTTCGAGGGTAGCAATGCGCTCTTCCTTTGTCTTTGGGTTTTCAGCGGCTTTCCTTTTTGATTCCCTCTGTATCGCTTTTTTCTCTTTCTCTAGCTCGCCTTCCATTGCGGCTATTTTCTCCCCTAGTTCTTCCGCCTCTCCCTCTATCCTCTCCTCACAGCGAGTTTCCATCTCTAAAAGCTTCTTCTCGAGGTCCTCGGCTAGCTCTTTAATCTCAGCCTCGAGATGCTTTTCAAGCATAGGAATATCCTTTTTCCGCTTGTCTTCCTTCACGTCCACAATGATGTAAGAGGCGAAGTAAAGAACTTTTTCTAGATTCTTGGAAGAAATATCGAGAAGGTAGCCAATTCTGGAGGGAACTCCCTTGAAAAACCATATATGCGCCACGGGAGCAGCGAGTTCGATGTGACCCATTCGTTCTCTTCTTACCTTTGAACGGGTGACCTCAACCCCACATCGTTCGCATATCATGCCCTTGAAGCGCACTTTTTTTCTGTACTTGCCACAAGCGCACTCCCAATCGCGAGTGGGACCAAATATCTTCTCGCAAAAAAGCCCCTCCCTCTCGGGTCTAAGGGTGCGATAATTGATTGTCTCAGGCTTCTTCACCTCGCCATTGGACCACTCTCTAATTTGGTCAACAGTCGCAAGCCCAATCCTCATAGAGCTGAACTCGTTCAAGTTAGACAAATCAGACCTCCATTCTGCTAAAAAAGCGGTGTTTATTCGTCTTCTTCGCTTCCGCTCACTAGCTGGTTCGTTCGGAAATCGAGCCCCAGCCTCTCCGCGGTTCGATAGACATCTTCCTCAGCTTCTCTTATTTCGACAGGCTCACCTTTCTCGGAGAGCAACTGTATGTCCAGCCCAAGGGATTGCATCTCCTTCATGAGAACCTTGAAGGATTCTGGAACTCCAGCCTCTGGGATATTCTCTCCCTTCACTATGGCTTCATATACCTTGACTCTCCCAACAACATCATCGCTCTTGACGGTGAGAAGTTCCTGCAAAGCGTGGGCAGCCCCATACGCCTCCAGTGCCCAGACCTCCATTTC
>JAQURN010000150.1 GCA_028715585.1 Actinomycetota bacterium
AAACTCCACACTCTGGACACTCTATCCGGCAGTCGGGAACAATCTCCCCCTTCAAGGCACTTTCGTATTCCTTAACAAGAAAAGATTTGTCTAACCCGAAGTCAAGGTGGTCCCAGGGAAGCACTTCGGCTGTGTCTCTTTCTCTATAGACATAGGAGAAGGGATTGATTTCTTCCTCCTCCCACGCCGATTTCCACTTTGAAAAGTCGAAACACTCAGACCATGAATCGAAACGCTCTCCAAGCCTCCAAACGCGCTCTACCAAACGGCAAAGCTGACGGTCGCCCCTAGAAAGCAGACCCTCCACAAATGTGGATTTCGGGTCGTTCCAGGAGAGGCGTATTCCTTTTCCCCTCAGGGCTCTTTTGAGAATCTCCTGTTTTGCCCTTACGTCTTCCATCTTCTCCTGTGCCATCCACTGAAAAGGGGTATGAGGCTTGGGAACAAAGGTAGAAACGCTGACATTGAAGGCAGGGACCATGAAGCCATCCTGTCTCAAAAACTTCCTCATCCGGTGGACGAGTTCCGCGATTTCAACTACATTCTGTGAAGTCTCGGTTGGCAATCCAATCATGAAATAAAGCTTTATTCTCCGCCTGCCTCCCACGACCGCCTTCCTAAGCGCCTCCATCATTTCTTCCTCTCGAATAGGCTTGTTTATTACCCAGCGGAGCCTCTCACTTCCAGCTTCTGGAGCAAAAGTAAGGCTGCCCTTTCTCCCCCTCCCTAAAGAAAGCCAGCGTTCGACCGCGGAGGGCTCCATTCTCAAGGAAGGAAGGGAGAAGGATATATTTAATCTCTCGCGCAATTCTTTTGATTCATCTATAAGCCTATCGAACTGGGAATAATCGGTAGAAGAAAGTGAACATAGGGACACTTCATCATAACCAGTCCCAAGTACAAGCTCTTCGATGAGCTCAACAACTTTTTCCACCTCTCTTTCCCTAGGAGGTCTGTAAATCATTCCTGCGCTACAAAACCGGCACCCCCTGCCGCAACCTCTGAACAACTCGATGTTTACCCTGTCGTGAGTGGCTTCACAGAAAGGGACGATCTGCCTCCTTGGGTAAAGCCACTTGTTGATATCCGCCAACCTCTTGCTCACGGTCTGTGAGCCGGGACCGCCATGTTCAATTGCCTGAATTTTCCCAGAAGAATCGTAGGTTACCTGGTAGGAGGATGGGCGATAAACACCAGGGAGGAGACTTGCCTTCTCCAAGATTTTTTCCCTTGACCACCCTTCCCTCTTCCCCTTAGCAATGATTTCTACCAGCTCTACCAGCGGTTCTTCGCCTTCGCCCAGGACGAAGAGGTCAAAGAAATCAGCAATGGGCTCCGGATTTGAAGCCTGACACCCTCCTCCAACCACTATCGGTCCCCGCAGTCTCTCGCTTGCCCTTAAGGGAAGACCAGCCAAATCAATCAGATTGAGCACGTTGGTGTAAGTAAGCTCATGGGGAAGCGAGATGCCAAAGAGATCGAAATCGCAAATAGGTCGATGCGTCTCGAGAGAGAAAAGGGGGATATCGTTCGCCCTCATTTTCTCCTCCATGTCCACCCATGGCGAATAAACCCGTTCCGCCGACGCTACGGGCGTGTCATTTACCACCTCTTGAAGAATCGCAAGCCCAAGACTTGATATTCCAATCTCGTAGATGTCAGGATAGGCAAGGGCAACTGAGATCTCCTTTTTTTTAATCTCGGGCGCGTTCCACTCTCCGCCAATATATCGACTTGGCTTTTGGACCTCGCCAATTACGTCTTCGACTTTTTTCCACAAACTTTCTTCGTTCATTGTCTCCGCTAAAGCCTAGTAGAAACATAAGGCGTTCAGCTGGGGAAGCCCAAATTAAAACTTCTAATCTACAGCCAGATACGAATCAGGGATTTTTCGTGAACTCGGGGAAAGTCGCCTCATCTTGCTCTTCGGGGAGTGCAACTTCCCGGGTTGCAGAGATGTTAGCAGGTCTTTGGATGTTTGAAAAGAAACCTTTGAAACCCGATGCTATAATGCCGAGTTCCAATCGGTCGCCAAGACTCTCATCTAAAACCGCCCCAAAAACCATGTTGGCGCGAGGGTCAACCGCTCTTGCCACAACTTCCACTGCTTCGTTGACTTCGAAAAGGCTCAAGTTCCTTCCTCCTGAGATACTGAGAAGAACACGAGTGGCGCCGCCAACCCCGTATTCCAGAAGAGGGCTCTCAAGAGCGGAGATAGCCGCCTGCCGACCTTTCTCTTCCCCAACTCCAAGACCTTTGCTCACGAGAGCGTAACCAGAATTCTCGAGCACTCGCCGCACATCCGCAAAATCGAGATTTATGATTCCACGCTTGCAAATTACTGAGATTACTAATCGTATCACCTGCAAGAGAGTCTCATCGGCCATACCAAAAGCATCCAGGATGCTTCTCCCTTCCTCCGCCGCGAATAACAGGTCATTAGATATCACGATTACCGAATCCAAGTTCTCTTCCAGTTTTCTTATTCCTTCCTCTGCCTGAAGCATTCTCCTGGGCCCCTCGAAGGCAAAAGGTTTGGTAACAACCCCAATTGTGAGCGCCCCGAGGCTTTTGGCAATCCTTGCAACCACGGGCGCGGCTCCCGTCCCGGTGCCCCCACCTTTTCCAGCTACCACGAAAACAAGGTCGGCGCCCTTGATTGCTTTCCTTATATCGCCTTCGCTTTGACGTGCGGCTTGAGCACCAACTTCTGGCTCATTTCCAGCACTCAAACCATGCGTGACTTCCCTGCCGATAGGAATTACTACATCAGCAAGGCAACCTTGCAAAGCCTGATTATCTGTATTTATTCCTATGTAGTGGACATTTTCCAGCCCTGCTTTGATCATGTGATTGATGGCATTGTTCCCTGCTCCTCCAATCCCAATAACCTTAATCACGGTCAATTCTCTCCTCCGAAAGTGAATTGGAATCCTTAATTGCTTTGCATAAATACTCCTCTAAAAGAATTCTAGAGGGTGGACAAACTACCTCGTGCTAAAGAAAAGGGAGCTCTTCGCAATACCTCGACATTTCCATACCTATAGTTCAAGTTAAGGTAAGAATAACAAAGAGGTTTAACCTTGAATCACTCAGTAAAGGTTCGGCGGTTTTCCTTTGCCACCCTTGAGCAGCGGAAGATTTCTACGTCCAAAACACTCGCAAGAAAATTTGACTTACTTGGAAGATAGAGGTCTATGAAAGCTCCATAGGTCTTAATAGTTTATGTCGAATATTATCTATTTCTTAGGAAAGGAGGGATAGTAATTTCCTCTTCGGTAAATATCGCCTTTTTCTCTTTTTCACGCGCCGGTTTTTCCGGTCTGCGCTTTTCTGGAATTTCACTTTCTGTTTTCCTTGCTCCAGTAAGGCTGGTGGGTCTTGAAAATCCCAATCTTCCAGCTTCGATTCCAGACGCGATAACAGTAACCTTCATCTTGTCCCGAAGTGCCTGGTCTACCATGACTCCAAATATCTCCTCGGCATCAGGATCGCATGCCTCGCGTATTATTTCCGCAGCCTCCCCCGCCTCCTGCAACGTCAAATCAGGGGGTCCGGTTATGTTTATTACCACGCCTTGAGCTCCATCTATAGATGACTCTAGAAGAGGGCTAGATACAGCATTCTCAGCAGCCTTCACTGCTCTATCCTCCCCGGACGCCTCGCCAACACCGAGCAACGCGGAACCAGGAATTGACAATATCTTTTTTAT